>NZ_JBHVIV010000015.1:0-124811 GCF_042799475.1 Kitasatospora sp. NPDC057692
GCTCCGCACCGCCGCCGCCCTGCTCGCCGACCCCGCCACGCCCCGGCCGGTGCGGGGCCGCTGAGCACCCTTCGGCCGGCCGGCCGCGGGCGTCACCGCGCGCGGTCGACGGCCAGCAGCGCCGCGCCGACCGCCCCGGCGTCGTTGGCGAAGCGGGCCGCGCGCACGGGCACGGGCGGGCGGTCGCCGGCCGCGTACAGCCGGCGGGCGAACTCGGCGCGCGCCGGTGCGAGCAGCAGTTCCCCCGCCGACACCGGACCGCCGCCGACGATCATCACGGCGGGGTCGAACAGGTTGGCCAGGGCGGCGAGGCCGACGCCCGTGAGCGTTCCCACCCGGTCCAGGATCTCCAGCGCCCGCTCGTCGCCGCCGAGCGCGGCCTCGGTGACGGCCTCTCCGGCGTCCGACCCGCCCTCACCGATCAGCCGGCCGAGCAGGGAGGCCGGGCGGGCCGCCGCGGCCTGGCGGCCGAGTCCCGCGATGGCGACGCCGTGCGCCGCGACGCCCCAGCACCCGTACCGCCCGCACTCGCACAGCGGGCCGCCGGGTTCGACGGTCAGGTGGCTGGCCTCGGCGGCGAAGCCGTGCGCGCCGTGCAGCAGCCGCCCGGCGACCACCACCCCGCACCCCAGGCCCGTGCCCAGCGTCACCAGCACCAGGTGCTCGTGCCCCCGCCCCGCCCCGAGCCGGTACTCGGCCCACGCGGCGGCGTTGGCGTCGTTGTCCGTCACCACCGGGAGTCCGACGGCGTCCGCGATCAGGTCCCGCAGCGGGGCGCGCGCGAACTCCAGGCCGGGGGCGAAGGCCAGCGCCCCGGTCCGGGCGTCGACCATGCCCGGCAGCCCGACGCCGACCGCCGCGGTCCGCTCGCCGCGCACCCGCGCCACCAGGCCGGCGACGGCGGCGACCAGCCCGTCCGCCGTACGGCGCGGCGTGGCGCAGCGGGCGCGCGCCGCGACCTCGCCGTCGGCCGTCACCCGGACCGCCGCGATCTTGGTGCCGCCGACGTCGATGCCGACCGCCTCGGCCGGGGCCTCGGTCACGGCGCCTCCGGCAGGAGGACGCCGGCCCCGCCGGGCGCCGCGTCGGTCCGCACGGCGAAGCCGCCCGGCTCCCTGAGGGCGGACAGGTCGCACGGCCGGTCGGACCTCAGCAGGTCGTCGCCGACCCGGACCCGGACCGGCAGCCGGGCGCCGGTCCGCTCGTTCAGGCCCTTCACGTAGCAGGCCCCGAGCCGTCCGCCCGACACCTGGACGACGGCGCAGCCGCCCCCGACCAGGTCCGCCGTCACGAGCTGTCCGCCGCACGCGGTGCGGGCCCGCAGCGGGGCGTCGGAGCGGTTGAAGAGGAAGACGAGCGCCTCCTCGGGGTCGGCGGTGGTCCGGCGCAGTTCGATCCAGGGTCCCGGCCGGGCCCGCGGGCCGGGGAGGTCGCGCAGCCAGCTCTCCACGGCCGCTCCGAGGGGCTGCCCGGCGAGGGGCGCCGTGCGCACCCGGCCGGTCCGGCACCGCCGCACCGCCTCGGCCAGCTCGGCGCAGGGTTCCAGGTCCTCGTCCAGCAGGGGTGGTTCGCCCACCAGGAGCAGTGCTCCGCCGTGCTCGGCGAAGGCGGCGAGCCGCCGTTGCAGGGCGCGCTCCATGAAGCGGCCGGAGACGGCGACCAGCGGCCCGGCGGAGGGGTCGAGGGCCGTGCGGCCGGTGAGTTCGGCCAGCCGGAAGGGCAGGTTGCGCCGCAGGCAGTGGGCGACGAAGGGGACCAGGGTGCGCGCGGCCGAGGGCACGGGCCGGTCCCCGTTCCCCGTCCGGTCCCACGCGCCGACGGCCGCGTAGGGCGGGTGGACGCCCCAGCACACGCCGGGCTCGGCGCGGGAGACGGCCAGCGCGTCCTGGCGCCCGGCCAGGAAGTGGGTCAGCACCCGTACCGCCGCGAAGGCCGGGCCGGGCCCCGCGTCGAGCCGGATCGGGGCGGCGTCGCCGTACGGCGGGGCGAACGGCACGGGGTCGCCGCCCGTCGCCGCCAGCCAGCCGCGGTCCACCGCGAGGTGCCCGCCCCAGCCCTCGGTGGCGCAGGCCGGGTAGACGCTGATGCCGGTCGCCCCGCAGGCCACGCCGAGCAGGGTGTGATGGACCGGCACCACCGGGAAGGCGCAGCCCTCCTCCGCCCAGCGGAGCCCCCAGTTCTCCTCGATGTGGGGGCCCGGTCCGGCCTTGGCCGCCAGCACGTGGTTGACCAGGGCCTCCTCGTCGGCGAGCACGTTGCCCGTCCAGCCGGTGTGGGCGCGGGGCAACGCGGTCGCACCGCCGACCCGGTTCCTGGCCAGCCAGGCGTCATGGCGCCCGGCCTCCCGGCCGGGGACCCGGTCGGCCCTGGCGGGCGGCGCGTGGGTGGTGAAGGCGGGCAGGTGGGGACCGAAGGCCTCGGCCAGCCCCGCCATCCCGGTGGCCAGCACCTCGGCCGACCACCGCCCCCAGCCGACCAGCGAGCGCAGCCCGTCGGCGGAGAGCCGGTCCTCCGCCCGGGTGGGCGGGTCCACGCCGGGTGCGTGGCGGGCGAAGGCCTCGGCGCCGGGCGCCGAGTAGTCGAGCGCGTCGATCGGCAGGGCGCTCTCCCCGTAGTGCCCCTCGTTGCCGATCTGGGCGGCGACGACCGGCCCGTGCGGATGCGCGAACGGCCGCAGGAAGCGGCCGACGGCGCGCAGCCAGCCGGTCGCGTCCGCGAGGAAGCCCGGGTCCAGGGCCGAGGGCAGGGCGTACTGCTGGCAGGGCAGCCGCCGGCCGTCGGCGGAGCGGGCGGCGGGCCTGGCCGGGTCGAACGTGGGGCTGACCCGGTCGGGCAGCCCGCCGAAGGGCAGTTCGGCGTGGACGAAGGGGCCGGGCTTCACCACGGCGAGCAGTCCGGCCGCCGCGACCAGGTCCAGGAAACCGCCCAGATCGCGGTTGCCGTCCCCGTCGAAGCACCACCGCAGGCCGTCGCCGTCGGCGATCTCGTGGTGCCGCCAGGGGACGTAGCAGGTCACCACCTCGATCCCGGCCTCGCGGATGGCCGCCAACTTGGCCGCCCAGCGCCCGTGGTGGTCACGGTAGTAGGGGTACTCGCCGGTGATCAGGAACCGGGGCCGCCCGTCGAGCCACAGCGTGCCGTCCAGGAAGCGGGGCGTCATGGGGCGAGGGCCCCGTCCGCGGCGAGCAGGACCTTCATCGCGCGGTATCCGTCCGCCGCCGGCCGGCCCGGCCCGGTCGGCGCGACGGCCAGCATCGCGAGGGCCTCGGCGTACCGGTCGAGCGGCAGCACATGGGTCACCAGGTCCTCCAGCGGCAGTTCCGTCGCGAGCTCCACCGCCAGTTCGAAGTCCGCCGGGCGGTACGGTCCCGCCCCCACCAGCCGGATCCCCCTGGTCACCAGGGACCGCAGCGGCACGGTGGCGACACCGGCCTCCTTCTCGCCCATCACCACGACGGTGCCCCCGGGCGCCATCGCGGCGAGGACGTCACCCGGCAGCGACCCGGTGGTGTCGACGGCCACGTCGGGCGCGCCCGCCCCGGCCGCCTCGCCGGCGGCCAGCACCAGGACCGTGGGCGGCAGCAGCTCGCGGGCGAGGGCCACCCGGCCCGGATCGCGCTCGGCCAGCGTGACCCTGGCGCCGCGCCGGGCCAGGACCAGCGCGCACAGCGCCCCGATCGGGCCCGCGCCGACGACGAGCACCCGGTCGTCCCAGCGCGGCCGGGCCGCCGCCAGGTTGTTCAGCACGCAGGCGAGCGGCTCCACCAGGGCGCCCCGCCGGTAGGACACCGAGGCGGGCAGCCGGTGGACGAAACGCTCGGGCACCACGGCGAACTCGGCCATCGTCCCGTCCCGGTCGACGCCGACCTCGCGACCCTCCTTCGCCCCGCAGTGGGCCGGCAGCCCGCGCCGGCAGGTACGGCAGCGGTCGCAGTGGTACGTCGGGTTGATCACCACCCGGTCGCCCGGCGCCGACGAGCCGACGCCCGCCCCGACCGCCGCCACCGTGCCGACCGCCTCGTGCCCCAGCACCACCCCCCGCCGGGCGGGGAACTCGCCCAGCAGGATCGCCCGGTCCGTCCCGCAGATGCCGGTGGCCGCCACCCTGACCAGGACCTCGCCCGCGCCGACGGAGGGGACCGCACGATCGTGGAGGCCGGGCAGGCCCACGTCCTCGAACACGACGGCCTTCATCGCTGCCTCCCACCGGTTCGTGCCCCAACCCTGCCATAGGGTGTCCGTTATGAACCGATATGGTCGGCCGAGCGGGTGGGAAGCACCGCCGGACTCCGGCCCGAGGATCCTGCTGCTCGGCGCGTCGGGGTTCGTGGGCGGCGGCCTCTGGAGCCACCTGGCCCCCCGTCACCCGGTGGTCGGCACGTACGCCACCCGCCCGGTGCCGGGCCTGGTCCGGCTGGACCTGCGCGACGAGACCCGGCTGGCGGCGCTCGCGGCCGACGGCTTCGACCTCGTCGTCCACGCGGCCGGCCTGGTTCCCCTGGAGGCCGCCGAGGCCGACCCGGCCCTGGCCCACCGCCTCAACGTCCGCCCCGTCGAGGTGCTGCTGGACGCCCTGCGCGGTACGGCGGCGAAGCTGGTCCTGCTGTCCAGCGACAACGTCTTCGACGGCACCCGCCCCCGGTACACCGAGGCCGACCCGCCCTCCCCCGTCAACGTCTACGGGCGCACCAAGGCCGCCGCCGAGGACCTGCTGCTCGCCGAGGGCGGCCATCTGGTCGTCCGGCTCCCCCTGGTCTTCGGGCGCGGCCCCTGGGCGAACACCTTCCTGTCCCGCCTGGCCGCACCGACCACCCCCGCCCGCACCGACCTGGTCTGCGCCCCCGTCTACCTCCCCAGCATCGGCCCGGCCCTGACCCGCCTGTGGCACCACACGGGCGTCCTGCACTACGGCGGCGCCGACGTGGTGACCCGCTTCGAGCTGATGTCCCGCGTCCAGCGGGCCCTCCACCTGCCCACCCGGGTCCTCCCCACCCGGGGCCCCCGACCCCACGCCGACTGCCCCCGCCCACCGCACCTCGTCCTCCGCAGCACCCGCCACCCCCTCCTGGGCCCCGGCCTCGACACCGCCCTCGCCCATCTGGCGGGGTAGGCGTCGGCCCGGCGGTCGGGGAGGGAGTCCTGTTCACGGTGCTTCCGGAGGTGATGCGGGGGTGTGCGGGGGATCGTCCGGCACGCCCCACAGCGGGCGGCCGGTCGCGGTGTCCCGCAGGACGCTGCCCACGATGCCCGGCACCACGATGCAGGCGTCCCTGGTCCGGTCGTCGAACACCGGCGGCACACCCGAGTAGGGCACCACACGGCCGGTCCTGTCCCCCACGCTCCCCGTGCCACCCGACGAGAGGGGAGCACACCCGCCGCCCGGGCTTCACCGAGAACGGCCGCGGCCCGCAGGCCGGCCGCACACCCGGCGGCGGGTCCGCCTAGTGAGGCAGGTCGGTCACCAGGGCGAGGTGGGCCGTGGGGTCCACGCCGGTGGGGCGGGCGAGTTGGGCGGCGAGGTCGTTGATCAGCAGGGTGCCGAGGAGGTAGTGGCCGAGGGCGAGCTCGGCGGGGGTGGAGTTGCCGCCCCGCAGGTCGGGCTTGGGTTTGCGGTCGGAGAGGCGGCACGGCGCCTCGGCCAGGACGTGCAGGTCGTGGGTCAGCAGCAGCCGCTCCCACCACAGCGGATCCTCCCGGAACAGGCCCGCCAGGCCCCCGTGGGCGGCCAGGTGGGGCAGGAAGGCGTGGATCGCCGCGCGGTAGCCGGGGAACACCGGCTGCCGGAAGCCCACCCGGTAGCCGTGCCGCGCGCTGCGGCGCACCGTGAAGCCGGTGCGCAGGGCGGGGTCCCAGACGCTGAGGCTGAAGAGCGTCTTCGCCAGGTCGTAGACCGGGTCCCAGGGCTCGACGGAGCCGCGCGGGTCGATGAGGCGGAAGTCCGCGGCCGCCGTACCCGGGCCGGTGGAGAGCAGGACGTTGCGGGTGTTGGCGTCGCCGTGGGCGGGGGCCATCAGGCGGGCCGGAGCCAGTCGCGCCAGCCGGCGGGCCAGCCGTTCCAGGACCAGGTGCGGGGCCCGGCACTGCACGCCGTTGACGGTGAGGCGCTCGGCGGCCATCAGCTCCGCAGGCAGGGCCCGGGCGAGCAGGGGCAGCCGCCGCAGGAAGCGGCCCACGACGACGTCCGCGAGGTGGGCGGCGGGGGCGGGGTGGGAGCGCGCCGCGTAGCCGTCCAGGACCAGGGCCTGGAGGACGGCCGGGTAGCGGCGGAAGAACTCCCGGGTGCCCTGCGGCGACTCCCGCAGCGGTGCCGCCAGGTCCACCGAATCGTAGAACGGCGTGGTGCAGGCCGCCCAGCCGTCGCCGTCGAGGACGTGCAGGACCGGCAGGTAGTGGGCGGCCAGCCGCGGGGCGACGGTGCGCAGCAGGTCGATCTGGCGCAGCTTCTGGCGGAAGGAGGCCAGGTCGTGACCGTCCACCGCGCCCGGCGCGGGCACCAGGACCTTGACCACCAGCTCCTCGCCGGCGGGGCCGGTGGCCCGGTGGACCCGGGCCGGGGAGCCGCCGTCCAGGATCTCGGCCCCGACGGTGAGGCCGAGGGTGTCGGCAACGGCCGCCAGGGCCGCCGCGTCGGTCCATCCGCCGGGCGGGCGGGGCGGGGTGACGTGCCGGTGGTCGGTCACGGCGGCCGCCTCCTACCAGCGGATCGAGTCGATCAGCGCCGCGTGCAGCTGGGGGGTGCAGGCGGCGATGCAGGAGCGCTGGTTCAGCGGGCCGATGTCCAGCAGCAGGGTGTCGTGCAGCGGCTTGCCGTAGGCGTCGGTGATGGTGACGCCGGCGCGTTCCGCCAGGTACACCGACGCCGCGATGTCGTACGGGAACAGGTGCAGGATGCTGCCGTGGCCGACCCGGCGGAAGTCCGCCTCGGTGGCCGGACGGTCGCGCAGAAGCCGGTTGCCGATGTCGACGTAGGCGTCCATCTGGCCGGTGATGATGCGGGAGATGGAGAAGGAGGCGCTGTTGAACACGTACACGCCGCCGGTGTTGGCCGAGGCGTCGATCAGGTGGCCGTAGGCGCCGGTCATCAGCGCCGCCGGGTGGCCGTTGAACTCCAGCGACCAGAACATCCGCTCGGGCTCGGTGGCGGCGGACAGCCGGGGCACCGGCACGGGGTGGCCTCCGGACTCGATCCCGGTGCCGTGGGCGTCGGCGTACAGCCAGTGGCCGGTCTTGATCTCCTGGAGCATCGCGTACCGGATGTCGCCGATGACGGGCGCCTCGGTGAAGGGGGCCGCGGCGATGGAGACGCAGGCCATCTCCAGGTCGGCGGCGGCGCCGCGGGTGCCGTCGATGGGGTCGATGATCAGCACGTACCCGGGTGCGCGGCCGATGGTGCGCAGCCCCTCGCTCTCGGTGTAGACGGCCACCGGCTCGCCGCGCTCCCGCAGGAAGTCCCAGGCGGCCCGCTCGGCGAGCACGTCGACGGGGAACTCCGCGTCGCCGCCCTTCGCCGTTCCGGCCACGTAGCGGCTGCCGACCTCGTGCAGTCCCTCGCGCACGGCTGTCCGGATCCGCCCGGACAGCTCCTGGACGAGGCCCCTCATGACGGCACCGACAGGAAGAGCCGTTCCAACAGGTCGCACATCTCGTCCGCCTCCTGACGGGTCATGACCAGTGCCGGGCGGACCTTCAGCACGTTGCCGTGCCCGTACAGCGAGGTCCGCAGCAGCAGTCCGTGGTCCATGCCGCGTTCGGCGAGGTGGTTGGTGAGCCCGGGGTCGGGCCGCCCCTCGCGGTCGACGACGTCGATGCCGATCATCAGCCCGACGCCGCGGACCTCCCGGACGAACGGCACCTTGCGGGCCAGGCCGCGCAGCCGCTCCAGCACGTACGCGCCGACGTCCCGCACGTTCTCCAGGAAGCCGGGGCGGCCGATGACCTCCAGGGTCTTCAGCGCGGCCGCGGCGGCCAGCACGTTGCCGCCGAAGGTCGAGTTGATGTGGTGCCCCTCCACCCCGGTCAACCGCTCCTCGGTCAGGATGCCGGCGATCGGCATCCCGGCGCCGCCGAGGCCCTTGCCGAAGGTCATCAGGTGCGGGGAGACACCGAAGTGGTCGGCGGCGAACATCCGGCCGGTGCGCCCGAACCCGGTCTGGATCTCGTCGAAGACCAGCAGGATGCCGCGTTCCTCGCAGAGGTCCTTGAGCGCCCGCAGGTAGCCGTCCGGCGGCACGACGTTGCCGCCGTTGCCGCTGATCGGCTCCAGCACCACGCAGGCCACCCGGCCGGTGCTCGCGTAGTCGATGAAGTCGTTGATCCGCTCGACGCAGAGCAGCCCGCAGGTGGCCCGCTCCTGCCGGTAGAAGCAGCGCAGGCAGTGCGGGTCGGGGACGTGCACGACGCCGGGCAGGTGGGAGGGGAAGGGCGCGCGCCGGAACGCGGCGCCGGAGGCCCCGATCATGCCGAGGGTCTGGCCGAGGTGGCCGCGGAAGAGGGTGACCACGTCGGACTTGCCGGTGTGCACCTGGGCGATCTTGACGGCGCCCTCGTTGGCGTCGGAGCCGCTCGCCGACTTCAGGTGCACCCGGGTGAGGTTCGCCGGCGAGACCTCGGCCAGCTTCGCCACCAGCGCGTTCAGCGGGTCGGTCTGGAACTTGGAGGTGACGTGGATGAGCCGGCCCGCCTGTTCGCGGACCGCCTCCACGATCTCGGGGTGCGCGTAGCCCAGGCTCAGGTTGAACGTCCCCGAGGAGCAGTCGAGGTAGCGCCGGCCGTCGTCGGCGTAGAGGTACACGCCCTCGCCCCGGACCACCCGCAGGTCGTCCGGCAGGTAGTAGTAGTGCCGGAGCGCGGTGTCCTCGCCGGACGCGTCCGCGCCGGACGGGGCCTTCGGTGCAGCGGCGCCTGCCGCCGGGCTGGCCTGTCGCATCGGTGTTCCTCCGATAATTCCTGGCAGATCGACCTGCTCGAACGATTCGAAGCGCAGATCCGCCTCCTGGAGATCGAGTTCCGCGGTCATCGCGTTCGGTATCGCGACGCAGCGGATTCCCGCTCTCTTCGCGGCCCGCACGCCGTTGGGCGAATCCTCGAACGCGACCGCCCGCTCGGCGGGAATTCCCAGCGATTCCAGCGCCGCGACGTACAGGTCCGGTTCCGGTTTCGCACTGGCCCGGTCCCCGTCGGCGCACTGCACGGTGCTCCAGCCCTCGGCGAGACCGCACTGCCGCGCGTAGCGGGCGACCCATTCCCGGGTGGAGTTGCTGACGATCCCGCGGGAGATCCCCAGCGCGTCGACCGCCCCCAGGATCCGGTGCACGCCAGGTCTGCCGCAGAGCCCGCCGAGCAGTTCCCGCTGGCGGCGGCGGACCCGTTCCTGCAGCTCGCGGCGGTCCACCGCGCATCCGGTGGCCCGTTCGAGCTGCGTCCACAGATCGGACCCGATGGTGCCGACGAGCGACGACCACACCTCTGCCGGGAGCCGGTGACCGAATTCCAGGAATATCTCCGCGTGGGCGCGGAATATCTCGGTCTCCGGATCCCACAGCGTCCCGTCGAAATCGAAGAGAACCGCATCTACGTCCTTCACGGGCACCTCCGTCGAGCGGCGGACGGCCGCGCGGCCAGGGGTTCGGTGCACGGAGCCAGGGCACCGGGTGTCCCATCATGGCGTAGCCCCGACGGGCCCGCCATTCATGGTTCGTCAACGTACCCACAACAGCCGTACAAAAGAGTGCGCGCCCGGGCCGGCGGTGATCGGCTGGGAGCGAGACCGGCGGAGGACCGCCGGCGCGGGAGGCGAGGGACGATGGACGGACACACCCGCCCCGCCGGGGCGGCGGCTCCCCCGGGCGTGCCGCGGGTCGCCGTGGTCGGGCACGTCGAGTGGACCACGATCGCGGGTCTGGAGCGGGTCCCCGCCGCCGGCGAGGTGACCCATGCGAACCGGCTCTGGCAGGGCCCGGCCGGCGGCGGCGCGGTCGCGGCCGTCCGGCTGGCCGAACTGACCGGCGGCTGCACGTTCTTCACCGCCCTCGGCGACGACCACGCCGGTCGCCGCTCGCGGGCCGAGCTCGAACGCCGCGCCGTCCGGGTGGTGGCCGCGGCCCGGTCCGGCCCGACCCGCACGGCGGTGAGCCTGGTCGACCGGTCCGGTGAACGCACCACCGTCACCCTGGGCGAGCGGCTGGAGCCGACCGCCGCGGATCCGATCCCGTGGGGTGAACTGGCCTCCTTCGACGCGGTGTTCTTCACCGCCGGGGACGCGGCGCTGCTGCGCCGGGCCCGGCGGGCGGGCGTGCTGGTGGTGACGGCGCGCGAGTTCGCCACCGTGCTGGAGTCCGGGGTGCGGGTCGACGCGCTGGTGGGCAGCGGCTGCGACCCGGCCGAGCGCTGCGACCCGGCGCTGCTGCGGACGCTGCCGGACCTGGTGGTCAGCACCGAGGGCCGGCACGGCGGCGTGTTCACCCGCTGCGGCCGGCCCCCGCGGCGCTACCGGCCCGCCCACGCGCCCGGCCCCCTGGTGGACACCTACGGCGTCGGGGACAACTTCGCGGCCGTCCTCACCTACGCGCTCGCCACCGGCTCGGGCACGGCCGACGCGCTGGACCTCGCCGCCCGGCACGGTGCGGCCTGCACCGCGCAGCGCGGCCCGTTCGCCGCCGGGCCCGCCCCCCGGCGACGGGCGGCGGTGCGGGTGTGAAGCGGCTCCTCGTCCTGTGGGACATCGACGGCACGCTGATCGACGGCGACCGCGCCTGCGCGGCGGTCTACCCCCGCGCCTTCGAACGGCTCACCGGTCGGCCGGCCCTCCACCGCGTCGCCACCGCGGGCCGCACCGAGCCGGACATCATGGCCGAGCTGTTCGCCCGGCACGGCGCCGGCGAGGTCGAACCCGAGCTGCTCAACGCCGAGTTGGCCACCCAGCTGGACGCTCTTGCCGCCGAACTGCGGGCCGTCGGGCGGGTGCTGCCCGGCGCCGTCGAGACCCTGCGGGCGCTGGGAGCGGAGCGCGAGGTGGCCCAGTCGGTGCTGACCGGCAACGTGCGGGCGAACGCCGCCCGGAAGCTGGGGCTCTTCGGGCTGGCGGAGTTCATGGACCTCGCGGTCGGCGCCTACGGCGACGACGGGCGTGAGCGGGCCGCGCTGGTCCCGGTGGCCCGGCGGCGCGCGGCGGCCGCGTACGGGCACGGGTTCGACGCCGCGGCGACCGTCCTGATCGGCGACACCCCGCGGGACGTGCACGCGGGACGCGTCGGCGGGGCTCGGGTGGTCGCCGTCGCCTCGGGCGGGAGCAGCGCCGCCGAGCTGCGGGAGGCGGGGGCGGACGCGGTACTGGCGGACCTCCGCGACACCGCCGCAGTGATCCGCGCCGTCCGGGGGCCGCGGCCGGCCGCGCGGGGCTCCGGATGACCAGGGGGCTCCGTCCGGTGGGCCTGGTCTCGGTCGTCATCCCGGCGCGGAACGCCGAGACGACGATCGCCACCCAGCTGGCGGCCCTCGGACGGCAGGGCTATCCGGATCCGTGGGAGGTCATCGTCGTCGAGAACGGGTCGAGCGACGGCACCGGCGCGCTGCTGCGGCACTGGCAGGACCGGATGCCGCGGCTGCGGGTGGCCACCGTACCCGAGGGCCCCGGCGTCAACCGCGCGCGCAACATCGGCTGCCGGCTCGCCCTCGGCGAGTACGTGCTGCTGTGCGACGCGGACGACGTGGTGGCCCCCGGCTGGGTGGCGGGCCTGGTCGACGTCCTGCGCACCAGCCCGGCCGTCGGCGGCGCCCTCGAACGCCGGCTGCTCAACGGTCCGGTGGCGCTCGCCGCGCGTCCGCCGAAGAAGTCCGCCGCCCTGCTGAACACCTTCGGCTTCCTGCCCTACCCGGCCGGGGCCAACTGCGGTTTCCACAAGGAGGTGTGGAGCCGCCTGGGCGGCTTCGACGAGAGCTACCGCGGCGGCGGCGACGACACCGAGTTCTTCTGGCGCGCCCAACTCGCCGGGTTCCCGCTGGCCTTCGCCCCCGACGCCGTCGTGCACTACCGGCACCGGGGCGACGCGCCGGGCATCGTCCGCCAGTCCTACGGCTACGGGCGCTCGCACCCCAAGCTCTACCGCGACTTCGCCGGCGCCGGCATGCCGTCCTCGCCGTTGGCCGACGCCGCCGGCGCCTGGTGGAGCCTGCTGGTCCGCACGCCCGACCTGCTCGGCTCCGCCGACCGGCGCGCCGCGCTGCTGGCCCAGCTCGCGCTGCGCGCCGGCCGGGTCGTCGGCAGCGCCCGGCACCGGCGGTGCTACCTGTGAGCGCCGACTCCGTCGGCGGGCCGCCCGGCTCCTCCGGCGCCTCAGCGGGCGTCGGCCGCGCAGCGGAAGCCGGTGTGCCCGCTGGAGCTGTCCGGGGTGTTCGCGGTGCGGGCGCCGACCCGGTAGCGGTTGCAGTAGGAGCGGTGGCACAGGTGCGAGCCGCCGCGGATGACCCTGCTGCCGCCGTGCGCGGGACCCCGGGGGTTCACCGCGCCGGGGGCGTGTTCCGTCGACCACCGGTCGGCGCACCACTCCCAGACATTGCCGGAGACGTTGTACAGGCCGAAGCCGTTCGGCGCGAACGCGTCGACCGGCGCCGTGCCGCGGTAGCCGTCGGCCGCGGTGTTCTTCGCCGGGAACGTGCCCCGCCAGATGTTGCAGCGGTAGGCGCCGTCCGGGTCCAGGTCGTCGCCCCACGGGTAGCGGCGCTGTTCCAGGCCGCCGCGCGCCGCGTACTCCCACTCCGCCTCGGTCGGCAGGCGGGTGCCCGCCCAGCGGCAGTACGCCTGCGCGTCGTGCCAGGAGACGTGCACCACGGGGTGGTCGCCCCGCCCCGCCAGGGAGCTGCCCGGGCCCTCGGGCACGTGCCAGGCCGCGCCGGCCACGCCGCACCACCACGGTGTGCGGTCGGGACGCGGCGCGCCCCGGCGCAGCGCGGCGGGCAGGAAGCCGGCGAACACGTAGGACCAGCCGAGCCGTTCGGCCTCGGTACGGTGGCCGGTGGCGGCGACGAAGGCGGCGAAGCGGTCGTTGGACACGGCGTGGGCGTCGATGCGGAACGGGTCCACCCGGACGGTGCGCACCGGTCCCTCGCCGTCGGCGGCGAAGCCGTCCGGGTCCTGGGAGCCCATCAGGAACTCACCGCCCGCCAGGTCGACCATGGTGTCCTCCCGGGGGCGGCCGCCGGTGGGGCGGAGGCCCGGCAGGAGGACGGGGCCGGGCCCGGTGGCGGGGGTGACGGCGGTCCGGGCGGGCCCGCAGCAGGCCCGGGGTGCGGCGGGGTCCTGGACCGGCCCGGTCACGTGGCGAGGGGGTGGCCGGCGGCGGTGGCTCGGGCGATCATGGCCTCGATGTCGAAGACCAGGCTCTGCGGGGTGTAGCTGCCGTCGATGCGCAGCAGCAGGTACCGGGCGGCGTTGCCGAGGTACTCGTGGGGCTCGGCGGCGGTCCCGGCGACCACGTCGCGGTGCGGGGCCGCGGCCTGCGGACCGAGCGCGGTCAGGGCGTTGAGGGCGGCGAGGCGGACGGTCGCCGGGTGCGCGGGGTCGGCGAGGGCTGCCAGCAGGGCGGCGCCCGCCGGGTCGCCGGTGTGCTTGACCAGCGCCTCGGCGCACGGGATGCGCACCTGCGGGTCGGGGTCGTACCTGGCGGCGGTGCGCAGCGCGGCGACGGCCTCGGCGGTCAGGGTGCCGGTGCCCAGCGCCAGCAGGCCGACGGCGCCCCAGTGGCGGACGGTGGGGTCGGGGTCGGTGAGCGCGGTGCGGAAGTCCGGGATCCTGGCGGGGTCGCGCAGGCCGACGGCGTCGGCGAGGTCGAGGATCCGCGCGAGGGGGTAGGCGTCGGCGGCGCGGGAGGCGTGGTAGCCCTCGGCGGGCGAGCCCTCGGGCAGGAAGCCGTTGTCGTGGACGGCGAGGAGGTGGGCGCGCAGGGCGTCGTCGAGCCGCTTCTCGACGGCGGCGTACGCCGGGTCGCCGGCCAGGTTGTGGATCTGGTCCGGGTCGGCGGCGCAGTCGTACAGCTCCACGCCCGGCTTCTCGTGCCAGAAGGCGTCCTGGACGCCGTCGAGGCGGCCGGCGAGGTGCTCGGTCTCCCAGGACCGGTAGCCGGCCGCGAGCCAGCCGAAGGCCTGGTGCGTTCCGTAGGGCCGGTGCGGGTGGTAGTTGCGGATGTAGCGGTAGCGGGCGTCGCGGACGGTGCGTATCAGGTCGGGGCGCTCGTCCATGCGGCCGCGCATCGAGAAGGCGAGTGCGCCGTCGGTGTCGAAGGAGGTGCGGGCGAGGCTCTCGCCCTGGTGGTGGGCGGGCACCGCGCCGCCGGCGAGTTCGACGAGGGTGGGCGGGATGCGGAGGGTGGAGACGGCGGCGTCGACGCGGGTGCCGGGGGCCGGGAAGCGGTGGGCGTGGCGCTCGGGGGCGGCGACGATCAGCGGGACGTGCAGGCCCTCGTCGTAGCACCAGCGTTTGGAGCGGGGGTTGACGCCGCCGTGGTCGGAGGTGTGGATGACGACGGTGTTGTCGAGTTCGCCGTCCTCCGCCAGTTCGGCGAGGAGCCGGCCGAGGAAGGCGTCCATACCGGCGATGTGGCGGTAGTAGTGCGCGAGGTCGCCGCGGATCTCGGGGGTGTCGGGCAGGTAGGCGGGCAGCCGGACGGCGGCGGGGTCGACGGTGAACTCCTCGCGGCGGAACACCGCGCTCTCGTGCGTCGGGTCGTAGTTGAACACCGCGAGGAAGGGGGCGCCGTCCGGCCGGTTGCGCCAGTGCGCGGTGCGGGAGGAGTCGTCCCAGAGGGCCTGGGGGTCCACATCGCTGTTGTAGTCGGTCTTGGCGTTGTTGGTGCAGTAGTAGCCGAGGCCGCGCAGCAGTTCGGGGTAGGTGGCCATCCCCTCGGGGAGGGGCGGAGTGGCCCGCTGGTGCAGGGCGGGGCCGTGGCTCTCCGCGGCGACGCCGGTGAGCAGCGCGAAGCGCGAGGGCGCGCAGACCGGCGCGGGGCTGTAGGCGTGGGTGAAGAGGGTGCCCCGCTCGGCGAGGGCGTCGAGGTGGGGGGTGGTGGCGAGCGGGTCGCCGTAGCAGCCGAAGCGGGGCGGGCAGTCCTCGCTGACGGTCCACAGGATGTTGGGCCGGGACGTGCTCATGGGGGCCTTTCGGGAACGCGGTGCTGGTGGGGGCGGGCGCGCGGCGGCCCTCGTGCCCGAACCGAATCACGCCCCGTCGGGCGTTCTCAAGGCCCGGCGCGGGCTTTCGGCATCCCGTCGCCCAATGTTTGCACTCCTGCCATTTGGCAGTACTGCCACTTTCACCGAAGAGTCGCGACCGACGGGCGTGGACGACCGGTCAGCCGACGGGCGTGACGTTGCCCGGCCCCGCTCCGTCCGGGCGGCGCCGGGCAGCGGGGCCCGCCAGGACGTTCCCGCGGCGGCAGTCCGCCGCCGGTCCCGGGTGCGGCGCACCGGGCCCCTGGGCGCGCCGCTCGCGGTCGCGGTGCGCCCCCTCGACGACCGCCCGGTGGACCGCCCGGGCCAGCCGGGCGCCCCACGGCGAGCGCGGGCCGCCGAACGGATCGGCCGCCTGCCGCCCGTCCGGCGCGCGGACGGCCACGCACACCGCGTCGGACGGCGTCCCGGAGCAGTCGTAGCCGGCGTCCAGGAGGGCCTGCACCTTGGCCTCGGTGGCGGTCGCGAGCAGGTTGACGAGACCGGCGTCGGTCACCGGCGCCGGGACGACGGCGAGGATGTTGATCGTGCCGGGAACGTACCCGGCGGGTGCCGGTACGGGGGCCGTGGCGGGCTCGGCGGGCGCGGCGGGCGCGGCGGCCGGCGCGGCGGCCCAGGTCGGTACCCCGATGCCGGTCGTCACCACGGCGACGGCTCCGCCGTCCTCGCCCCAGGTGCAGTCGTCGACCTCCGCGGCGGTCATCAGGCCCACGCCCGGGCCGCGCAGCCCCTCGGCCCGCGCCAGCTCCGCCAGGTGCCGGTCGGGGTCCAGCCGGTCGTAGCCGGCCCGGACCTGGGCGTTCACCACCCAGCCGCGTTCGCCGATACCTCCCCCGAGCACCGCGCTGCTGACCATCCGCCACCCCGGGCCCGCCTCCCACACCAGCAGGTGGCGGCAGGAGCCGTCCTCGGACCGCGCGCCGCGCCGCACGACGGGCCACCGGTCACCGGGCAGGAAGCCGTTCGCCTTGATCACCTCATGGGTAGGGGGTCGTACCATCCGAGGAATCGTATGACCTGGCGGTTCAGGACCACCGGGGCGGTCAGCCCCAGATCATGTTGTCCGACGGGCTGGCGGTGGGCTGCGGGGTGACGGTGGTGGTGACGACCGTGGTGGTGCCGACGGTCGGCGTGGCACCGTCGGGGTCGGAGGCCAGTGCCGGGGAGCAGACCGCAGCAGCGGCGGCGAGGGCGAGAACGGCGACCGCGGCGGCCTTGGCAAGAGCGGAGCGAAGCATGGCGGTGTCCTTCGGCAGAAGAGGAGAATGGGGCGACGGCGATCCGGATCCGGCGCGCGTCCCGCGGTGACGCTTCGTCCGGTCCGCCGCCCGGGAGCGGTGCCCCCTGGCGGCACTCACTAGCTTCGTCGCAGCTCAGGGCAGGTGGAAGGGCGTTCAGGTGGACGGAATCGGCCCTGGACCGTTCCGGCCAGCGGGGCCGGGACCGTCCAGCAGCCGCTCATAGAAGGCTTCGACGAGGGGCGCCCGGCCGCACCGCACCCGCCAGCCGACGAGCCCCGGCATCACGGCCGTCGCCCGCCGGCAGAACGCCTGCGCGCGGTCCTCGGCCTCCTCCAGGCGGGCGGCGAGCACGAACACCCCCAGCACGGGGTGCGGCAGGGCGCCGGCGTGGACGCTGACGTGCTCGATCCCCTCCTCGGCGACGGCGGCGGCGAGCAGCAGCTCACGGGTGTCGGCGGGCAGCTCGGCGGCGCCCGCGGGCGCCTGCAGGGAGACATGGACCAGGTACATGGAACGAGCGTGCCGATTCGGGCAATTCCCGTGGAGGGGACAGACCTGGACGGTTCGGGCCACGGCCGGAACCGGCCGACCTCCTCCACGACCCGTCCACCCGGCGAGCACGCTGTGGCATGATTCGGCGGACGTGTGTACGAAACATCCCTGGGGGGACTACTCGTGCTGACCGCACTGGGTCTGGACACCGCCGCCGAGGCCGTCTACCGCGTGATGCTCGCCCATCCGGACGACGGCGTCGCCGCCGTCGCGCACCGCCTCGGCCAGAGCGAACAGCAGGTCAGAGCCGCCCTCGACCGGCTCAGCGAACTCGCCCTGCTGCGGCCCTCCGCCGAACGCCAGGGCGAACTGCGCGCCGTGTCCCCCGACATCGGCATGGAAATCCTGATGGCCCGCCAGCAGGCCGAGCTCGCCGCCCAGCAGATGCGCGTCGAAGCCTCCCGCGCCGCCGCCGCCGAACTCATCGCCGAGTACGCACAGCTGCGCCCCGCGGCCGGCCACCCCGGGGTCGAGCAGTTGGTGGGGCTCGACCGGATCCGCGACCGCCTCGCCACCCTGACCCGCGAGGTCCGCCAGGAGGTGATGACCTTCGCCCCCGACGGGGCCCAGCAGCCGGCCAACATCGAGGCCGCCAAGCCCCTGGACGCGGACCTGCTGGACCGGGGGATCCGGATGCGCACCGTCTACCTGGACAGCGTCCGCAACAGCCCGCACACGGTGGAGTACGTGAACTGGCTCGTCGAGCGCGGCGGCCGGGTGCGCACGGTGCCCTCGCTGCCGACCCGGATGATCCTGGTCGACCGTGCCACCGCCGTCATCCCGGTGCGCGGCGACGACACCGCCGCGGGTGCCGTGGTCCTGACCGGCCATGGCACCCTCGTCGCCCTGTGCGCGCTGTTCGAGAACGTCTGGGCCGGCGCCCAGCCGCTCGGCGAGCAGGGCAGCCGCGACGAACACGGGCTCAACGCCCAGGAGGCGGCCTGCATCCGCCTGCTCGCCGAAGGCCACACCGACGAGGCCATCGCCAAGCGGCTGGGCGTCTCCCCCCGCACCGCGCGGCGCCTCGCCACCGACCTCATGGAACGTCTCGGCGCCCGCAGCCGCTTCGAGGCCGGCGTGCGCGCCGTCCAGAACGGCTGGCTCCCCGCCCACCGGGGCTGACCGGGTGATGCGCGAACCCGCCGGGCCCCGGGCCCGGCGGGTTCGCGCTGTGGCGGCGGGTGCCTCGTCGAGGTCTACCAGTCGGTGCCGATGGCGGTCCGGCTACCGAAGGCGTTCGGGCCGGTGCCGGGGTAGAGGTACATGTCGCCGGTGGATCCCTGGGGGGCCTGGACGGCGGCGACGTCCGTCCGGCCGTCGGCGTTGAAGTCGCCACCGATCAGGTCGCGCATGATGTTCCAACCGCTGCCGGCGCTCACCGGGGCGGCGAACCAACCGGTGCCGGTACCCGGGAACACGTACAGGTTGCCGTCGCCCCTGCCGACCGCCGCGATGTCCGCCTTCCCGTCACCGTTGAAGTCCCCGCCGGTGAAGCGGTCCAGATCGTTCCAGCCGTTGCCCGCGTTGATCGGCGCAGCGAAGTACCCGGTCCCGGTACCCGGATAGACGTACAGGTTCCCGTCCGCCGTCCCGACGGCGGCGATGTCCGCCTTCCCGTCACCGTTGAAGTCCCCGGCCGAGAACTTGTCCAGGCTGTTCCAGCCCGTACCCGCCGACCACGGCGCGCCGAACGATCCGCTGCCGTTGCCGGGGTAGACGTACAGCTTCCCGTCGGCGGTCGCGACGGCGGCGATGTCCGCCTTCCCGTCGCCGTTGAAGTCACCCGGTGTCACATTGCCGACCGTGTCCCACCCGGTGCCGATGGGACTCGGGCGGCCGAACGTGCCGACGCCCGTTCCCGGGTACAGGAGCATCTTCCCGGTGGACGCCTCCACCGCCGCCAGGTCGACCTTCCCGTCGCCGTCGAAGTCGGCCGAGGCGAAGTTCGTCATGCCGGCGTCCGTGGCGGGGGGCTGGGGCGTGGTCGGGCAGTTGCGGCTCCTGAGCGTCGTGCCGTCGACGAACGCGGAGCCGTTGAGCACGGACTGGAGCACCGTGCCGTTGAGCCTCTGCTCGTAGTGCAGGTGCGGCCCCGTCGAGTTTCCCGTGCTGCCGACCGTGCCGATCCGGTCACCGGCCTCCACGTGCGCGCCCTGGCCGACGGCGAAGCCGGCCAGGTGCGCGTACAGGGTCTGCCAACCGCCGCCGTGGTCGATGACGACGCGGTTGCCGTAGTTGCCCACGCTGGAGACCAGGCTGACGGTGCCACTCGCGCTGGCCAGCACGGCCTGGTTGGCCGTGGTACCGGGGCCACCGCGCGTCCAGTCGACGGACAGCGGCGGATTGTGGTTGCCGCGGACGCTTCCGGTCCAGTTCTGGTCGCAGACGAAGGGCAGTTGGAAGCCGGGCGCGGCCGCGTGGGCGGGCTGCGGGGACACACCGACGGCGGCTGCGGCACTCGCGACGGCGATCGCGGAGACGGCGCGGCGCAGGCGGATGGCGGCGGGCATGGGGGAACTCCAGGTTCGGGGTCGTGGAAGTGGGGGGCTGTGCGGTGGTGTGCCGGACAGCGCGCGGGCCGGGCCGGGAAGGGATCACGGGCCGGGCCGATGGCGCCGTCGGGACCGGGAGGGTCGGCTACCAGTCGGTGCCGATGGTGCTGCGGGAGCCGAAGGTGTTCTGGCCGGTGCCGGGGTAGAGGTACATGTTTCCGGCGGCGCCTCGGGGGGCCTGGACGGCGGCGATGTCGGTCTTTCCGTCGGCGTTGAAGTCCCCACCGACCAGGTCGCGGATGATGTTCCAACCGCTGCCGGCGCTCACCGGGGCGGCGAACCAACCGGTGCCGGTACCCGGGAAGACGTACAGGTTGCCGTCGCCCCTGCCGACCGCCGCGATGTCCGCCTTCCCGTCGGCGTTGAAGTCCCCGCCGGTGAAGCGGTCCAGATCGTTCCAGCCGTTGCCCGCGTTGATCGGCGCAGCGAAGTACCCGGTCCCGGTACCCGGATAGACGTACAGGTTCCCGTCGGCCGTCCCGACGGCGGCGATGTCCGCCTTCCCGTCACCGTTGAAGTCCCCCGCGGAGAAGTTGTCCAGGCTGTTCCAACCGGTGCCCGCCGACCAGGGCGCTCCGAACGCGCCGGTGCCGGTGCCCGGGAAGACGTACAGGTTCCCGTCCCCCGCGCCGACCGCGGCCAGGTCGGTCCTGCCGTCGCCGTTGAAGTCACCCGGCGTCACATTGCCGACCGTGTCCCACCCGGTACCGATGAGGCTCGGCGCACCGAAGGTGCCCGCGCCCGTGCCCGGGTACAGGAACATCTTCCCCGTGGACGCCTCCACCGCCGCCAGGTCCGCCTTCCCGTCGCCGTTGAAGTCGGCCGACGCGAAGCCCGTCATCCCCACCGGAGTCGCGGGGGCCTGCCCGAGGGCGTTGACGATCCGCTGCGCGTCGGCCACCTGGTACTGGTAGCGGTCGGGATAGGCCGAGCGCTGGACGCCCTGGCAGACGTCGCCGACCGGCTTGCTCAGCCAGGAGTTGTTCGGATACGTCGCGAGCAGCGCGTTGACGAACTTGCGGGTGGTCGTCGCCGGGTCGAGCCGCTGCGCGGTGCTGCCCCACGACGCCCTCTGCTGGAACAGCCCGACGCTGTCGTGGTCCTCCATGTTCGGGTTGTTCCGCAGGGTGGACTCCACGATCGCCGTGGTGATCGCGATGACCTCGGCCTGCTGCGGCACTCCGATGGCCCGCACGGTGTTGACGACGGCCCGGGCGCAGGACACCCGGTACGCGGTCATCGCGTTCCGCAGGCTGCCGGTGAGCTGCTGGTTCAGCTGGGCGGCGGCGGCGCTGTCGGCGGACGTGACCGCACCGCAGGACACATCGGGCAGGGCCGCGTACGCGGGGCTCGTCGCGGCCACGCTTCCGCCGGCCAGGACCGTGCCGACCGCCAGGAGTTGCAGGGCCTTGCGCAGGGTCTTCTTCATGGGGGAACGCTTCCTTCGTTCGCAAGCTTCGCTCGCTGGGTCGGATGTGCCGTCACCGGGGATGGGGCCACGGCAGGTTTTCGAAGGTGCTGAGGGAATCGCTGCGTCGACCGGTGCACCGGGCAGGGCAGGAGCAGGCCGGGCCGGGCACTCGTGGGGGGTGGAACGTGATCCGGATCCGGTGCGTCCGCGGTGACGCCGTCCCGGTTGCTCCCGACCGCTCGTCGCCGCCGTCGAGTACGAGCCTGCCCGCCGGCCGGTGGCCGGACCAGGGTTCGGTGCTGGCCCGAACCGTCCTTGGCCAGGTCCGTCCACCGCGGTCGGCCGTGTCCGGCCTCCGGGGTCGATCTCCGACCGGTCGTCAGTACGGGCTCACCGCGATGGTCGTGACGAGGCGGTGGTTCGGGCGCGAGCGTGGCGGCCGAACCCCCGATCGGGTGAATCGGCGGACGCCCGAGCCCCGCGCGGCGCCGTTCCCACCCCGGCGTCCGCGAGCGCATCCGCACCCAAGGGGATGGAAATGTCCCGATTTAACCCGGGATCGCCCGAACGGAAATCCCCTTGAACGCCGCCTTCGAACAGCTCCATCATCGGACCCTCCCCGACCGCACGAGCATCACCAACTCGACCGTCGGACAGCCCACTTGAGGTGTCCCGGCAGGCCGACGCGGTGCCTGCGCGTGCCCGTGCACCGTCCATGCGTCTGGAGGATCCGTGTCCCGTCCCCCCGCCCCGGCGGCAACCGCCGCCTCCGAGGAGCTGCGATGGCTGGCCGACGGCCGCCGCATCGAGGCCATCGAGGCGATCAGCGTCAGCGCGATGGCCCGCCGCCTGCCCATGCTCCTGGTCCGCGCCTTCCGGCTCGGCTGGCGCGTCGACCGGTCCTCCGTGGTCGTCCTGCTCGTCTGCCAGGTCGGGTCAGCCGTCCTCGGTGCCGCCGGGCTGTTCGCGACCACCGGGACGATCGCGGCCCTGTTCGGCCCGGCGGCGGTGGGCGACAAACTCACCCGGGCCGCGCCGTCGGTCCTCGTGATCGCCGGGGCGGCCGGCGCCCGCGCACTCCTCGGCATCGCGATCCGGACCGTCACCGTCCACCTGTCCCCGCGCATCTCCCGGGAGGCCGAGACCGCGGTGCTGCGGGCCACCGTCGCCGCCGAACTCACCGCCTACGACCACGCCGGCTACAACGACCAGCTGGAGGCCGCCGACCGGGGCGCCGAGGTCTGCGCGGACATCGTCGGCGAGGCGCAGCACCTGATCGCCGCGCTCGCCTCGCTGGTCGCCGCCGCCGGCGTGCTGACCGTGCTCCACCCCGCCCTGCTGCCCCTGCTGGTGCTGGCCGCGCTACCCCAGGGCATCGCGTCGGTGTACGTCGCCCGGGTGCAGTTCCTCGCCAACCGGGCCGCGCTCGGCGACCGCAGGGTCATGTCGAAGCTGCGCTGGTACATCCACGTCAAGGGCAATGCCGACCAGGTCCGCTCCGACACCATGGGCGGCTTCCTCCTCGACAAGTACGAGCAGGTCGGCCGGAGGCTGGACGCCACCTCGCGGAGGGCCGCGACGCAGAGCGCCCGGGTCTCGGTGATCGGCGCCGCCGCGACCGGGCTCGGCACCGCCCTGGTGTGGACGGCGATGTACTGGCTCGTCACCACCGGCCGGATGAGCCTGCCGCACGGCGGCGCCGCCGTGTTCGCGCTCGCGGCCGTCGGCGCCGCCCTCCGCGCCATCGTCGACTACGGCGCCGCCCTCTTCCGCACCGGCATGTACCTCGACGACTGGTCCACCTTCCTCGACACCGCCGGCGGCCACCGCCTGCGGCGCGGCACCGCCGTCCCGCCGGCCCCGCGCCGGATCGAGGTCGAGAACCTCCGCTACGCCTACCCGTCCTCCGAACGCACCGCCCTGGACGGGGTGAGCCTGCACGTCGAGCGCGGCGAGATCCTCGCCCTGGTCGGTGAGAACGGCTCCGGGAAGACCACCCTCGCCAAACTCCTCGCGGGCCTGTACCTGCCCGCGGCCGGTTCGGCGCGGTGGGACGGCCGGGAGACCCGGGACCTCGACCCGCAGGGCCTGTGGCGGCAGGTCGCCGTCGTGCCCCAGGACTACGCGCGCTGGCCGATGACCTGCCGCGAGAACATCACCCTGGGCCAGCCCGCGCCCGACGGCGACGCGGCGGTGGTGCGGGCCGCCGAGGCCTCCGGCGCCGCCGAGGTCGTCGCCGGGCTCCGCCGGGGCCTGTCCACCCTGCTGGCGGTGGAGTGGATGGGCGGCGAGGAACTGTCCGGCGGGCAGTGGCAGCGCCTGGCCATCGCCCGCGCCTTCCACCGCGAGGCCGGACTCCTCGTCCTGGACGAGCCCACCGCGGCGCTCGACCCGCGGGCCGAACACCGCATCTTCCAGAACCTGCGGGCCGTCGCACGGGAGCGGGCGGTCGTCCTGGTCACCCACCGCCTCACCAATGTGGCCGTCGCCGACCGGATCGTCGTCCTCGAAGCGGGCAAGGTCCTCCAGGAGGGCACCTTCGCCGAGCTGGTGGCCGACGAGGGCGGGCGGTTCCGCGAGCTATGGGACCTCCAGAACGAGCGCACCGGCATCCCCGCCCAGCGACGGGGCGGGCCGGCGGAGGCCGGCGGAACCACCGAACCGGCCGCCGACCCCACGGGGTGAACCGCCCGCCGTCCGAAGTCCGCCCGACCGCCTTGGAGGCAGCATTGTGGAAGTCCTTCGCCACACCGTGGCCGTCATCCTCCGAGCGCGGCTCCTCCGCCTACGGCCTGCCTCACCAGGGCCGGCGGTGCAGGGCCATGTGGACGGTGTCCACGGCCTGGATCAGCGCGGCCCGGCTGGTCCCGGTGGGGTGGAGTGCGCCGACCAGCAGGAAGCCGTGCATCACCCCCTGGTAGCGGGTCGACACCACCGGGACGCCGGCCGCGCGGAGCCTGGCGGCGTAGGCCTCGCCCTCGTCCCGCAGCACGTCGGCCTCCGCGGTGACCACGAGCGCCGGCGGGAGCCCGGCGAGCTGTTCCAAGGGGGCCCGCAGGGGTGATGCGGTCACCTCCGTGCGGCGGGACGTGTCGGGCAGGTAGTCGTCCCAGAACCGGCGCATGTGCTCGCGGTGCAGGAAGTACCCCGTCGCGAACCGGCGGTAGGACTCGGTGTCGAGGTCCGCGTCGGTCACCGGGCAGAGCAGCACCTGGTGCAGCAGCCGCACGTCCCCGCGGCGGCGCGCGAGGAGCGTCAGGGCCGCCACCAGGTTGGCTCCCGCGGAGTCGCCGACGGCGACGATCCGGTCCCCCGCCAGTCCGATCGCGCGGCCGTGCTCCTGGAGCCAGCGGGCCACCGCGTAGCACTGCTCGACGGCCACCGGGTAGCGCGCCGCGGGTGCCCGGTCGTAGTCCACGTACACGACGGCGGCGTCCGACCCGAGGGCGAAGTCCCGCACCAGCCGCGCGTAGCAGGCGGCGTCGCCGAGCGACCAGCCCAGGCCGGGCAGGAAGAGCACCACGGGGACCGGCTCGGAGGAGCCGGCGGGCCTGGTCACCTGGACGCGCACCCGCCCGGTCGGTCCGCAGGGAAGGACGAGCCACTCCGTCTCGGTGCCGTACGGATCGTCCGACTCCTGGTCGGCGTCCGGCCTGACGCTCGGAAGGCTGTCGAGGGCGAGGAAGGAGAGGTCCGGCAGGTCCGTCGCCGACGCTCCGGCCCGGGCGTCCAGAAACTCCTGGAGCTCCCGGTCGAGCACCAGTCTTCGGGCCCGGTGGGGCGTGGGGTCGGACAACTCTTCGCTCCTGGCGTGATCGGAAAAGCGCTGCACGCGGCACGTGCCCGGGTGTCCACCCGGTCCACACCGAACGGAGGGCCACCCTTCGACGCCACGAGCACGCCACGAGCACGCCACCCGACGCTACTGCCGGGAGTCGGCCCCAGTGGTCTGATCGTGCACGGATTCTATGCCGGGGCGAGCGGTGCGTCATCCGACGCCGGTCCGCAGCGCACCCCGGATCCGGGTTCCCTCTTGTTGCGTGGATCGGGCCGCCCGCCCCGCGCCCCCTCCCGTGGCGCCGATCGTGCGCTGTGGAGCAAGCGCCGGTGCACGGGGAGCACAGTCACGGGGTCAGGAGGACCGACGGACGTCGACCCGCGCGGCGTAGGCCTGCCACTCCCGGGGCGAGACCCCGTAGGTGTCGCGGAAGGCGCGGCTGAAGTGGGAGTGGCTGACGAACCCCCACCGGTGCGCGACGGCGGCCACGCTGATCGGCCGGTGGGAGGGCCGCTCCAGTTCCCGGCGGCAGGCGTCCAGCCGGCGCTGCCGCACCCACTGGCCCACGGTCGTCCCGTCCTGCTGGAACAGCTTGTGCAGGTAGCGCACCGAGATGTGCTGCGACCGCGCGATCGCCTCCGGCGCCAGGTCGGGATCGGCGAGGTTCTCCTCGATGTGGGCGCGGATCCGCGCCAGCAGCTGCGCCGAACCGCTCGGATCCTCCGGGGCCTCCCGCTCCATCAGCTCGGTGACCAGGACCGCGAGGATGTCGGAGGCGCTGCGCGCGAGGTAGTCGCCCGGCCGGGCCCGGTGCGCCCGCTCCCGGGTGGCGAGGGTCCACAGGAGCCGCGAGGCGAGCGACCCGACCCCCTCGTTGCCGCGCACCATCAGCCCGCCCGTCCGCCGGACGTCGTCGCGGCACACGCCCAGGTAGAAGCACGGGACGCGGTAGCGGACCATCCGGCACTCGGCGTCCCACAGCAGGCCCGCCGGATGCGGGGAGGTGCCGATCAGCAGGTCTCCGGGCGCCAGCACCGTGCCGGCGCCGTGGCGGCGGACGACGGCCGGACCGTCGACGTGCAGGACGACGTAGAGGCAGTCTTCGGGGTCGGCGCCGGGAGGCGCGGCGAGGATGTCGATGCAGCCTTCGGCGTCCTGGGCGAGCCGGAGGTGCCGGTTCTCGGGGAGGGAGGAGGGTCCCGACGGGATCACCAGGGGCTCCGATCGGTTCGTGGGGTGCTGGGTCAGGGGGACGGCCCGCTCACCACGCCGGTGATCAAGGTCGTCCCGGCGCCATTCATACAAGGACCGCAACAGGTCGACAAACGTTCAACAATCGTCGTTTCCACAGCTGGGACCGGTCCGGACGAGCCGTCGCCACCGGCGCCGGCGGCCCCTCGGACATGTCCGGGAAGTCGTGAAAGCGCCTGCGGTGCAATGGACTTCGGCCCCGGACGGCACGGCGGCGGCAACCGGGGCGGCCCGCCGGACCGGACCGGCACGACGGCGCAGCGCCCCCGCTCCGGCCCCCTAGGCCGCCGAACGGTGCGCAGACCGGCACGTCGCGGTGCGCCGCCGGAACATCGCCCGCCGGCACCGCTTGCGGTGACGCCGCACGGGGGCCCGCGGCACCCGACGGCTCGGACGGCGTACCCTCGGGAGGCCGCGAACGGCGGCAGGGCAGGATCCTCCGCGGACCGGGCAGAACCGGGCCCGGGCGGGCGGGTGCGAACGGGAAGGCGTCAATGGCAGGGTCGGGCGGTCCGCTGTCCCGCAGCGGCCTCCGCGGGCGGGAGGCCGAGCTCGCGGAGCTCCAGGCGCTGATCACCTCGGTGGCCCGCACCGGAGGCGGCGGGTTGGCCCTGATCCAGGGGGAACCCGGTATCGGGAAGACCACCCTGCTCTCCGAGGCCGTCTCCCGGGCCAGGGCGGCGGGCTTCTCGGTCGGCCTCGGCAAGGCCGACGAACTGCACCACATCGTGCCGCTCTCCTCCCTGGCCGCCAGCGTCCTGCAGGGCGACCCCCCGCTGGTGTCCGGCGACGTCTTCGCCGACCTCGCCCGCCATCACGACCAGCGGATCTGGCTGGTGGAACGCCTCGCGGAGGCGATCGAGGCCAGGGCCGGCAGCACGCCGGTGCTGATCTGCCTGGACGACGTGCAGTGGGCCGACGCGCTCAGCCGGTTCGCCCTGCAACAGCTCCCGACCCGCCTGCGGACCTCGCCGGTCCTCTGGATCCTGACCGGGCGCCGGGAGCCCGCCGGACCGGCGGACGAGGTCGTCGCGGCCGCGACCGGCAGCCTCCCGACCGTCACGGTGTCGCTGGGCCCGCTGTCCGGCGCGGCCATCGGCCAGCTGGCCGACGACACCCTCGGCACGGCGGTCGACGCCTGGGTGCGCGACCTGCTCGACGGCGCCGGCGGGAACCCGTTCCTGGCCGTCGAGATGCTGGCCGGGCTGCGGACCGTCGACACCTCGGCGGAGGTCGTGCCCTCCACGCTCGTGGTGGGCGTGCGCGCCCGCCTCAAGTCCCTGCGGCCGGACACCCTGCGCTTCCTCCAGATGGGAGCGGTGCTCGGACGCCGGTTCGCCTTCCACGACGCCGCCGCACTCTGCGACCGGTCGGCCGCCGCGCTGATCCCGTCCCTGGAGGAGGCCCTGCGGGCCGGGCTCCTGGACGACGACGGCGAGCAACTGGTCTTCCGGCACGACCTGCTGCGCCAGGCGGTCTACGCCGACGTCCCGCCGTCGGCCCGGAAGGCCCTGCACCGCGAGGCCGCGCACCGCCTCGTCGCCGCGGGCCGGCCGCCGGCCGACGCGGTGCCGCACCTCCTGCGGGGCTCGCTGCCCGGGGACGAGGAGGCGGTGGCGCTGCTGCGGCGGGCGTCCGACGACGTGCTGCCGGTCACACCGGGTCTGGCCGCCGACCTCATCACGCGCGCCCTCGACCTGGTCCCGGCGCCGGGGCCGCTGAGGTTCTCGGTGGGCGAGCAGGCGATCCTCACCCTGACCCGGGCCGGCCGGACCCGGGAGGCGCTGTCGGCGGGCGACCGGCTGCTGGCCGACCGTCCCCCGCTGGAGACCTTCGGCCGGCTCCAGGCCGCCGTCGGCGGGACGCTGTGGACCATGGACCTCCCCGAGGAGCTGCGCCGCCGCACCGAAGCCGCCCTCGCCGTGGGCGGCGCCGCCCCGGAGGTCTGCGCGCGGCTGGCCGCCCTGCGCGCCCTGGCGCTGTCCCGGGGCCGCGATCTCGCCGCGGCGTGCGAGGCCGGCGAGGGCGCGCTGCGCGACGCCACCGCGGCCGGGGACCGGGAGGCCCACGTGCTGGCCCTCTCCGGGCTCGGCGAGATCGCCCTGAACGCCGGTGAGAACGCGCTCGCGCTGGAGCGCTTCGCCGCGCTGAGCGCCATCGATTCCGTGTTCCTCCCCGAGGAGATCGTCGCGCACCTGCACCTGGACGACTTCGGGTCCGCCGAGCGCCTGCTGCTGCGGGCATCGGAGCAGGACGGGACGACGCGTCAGGCCATGCTGCTCTGGGCGCAGGGCCAGCACGATCTGGGCCTCGGCCGGCTCGACGACGCCGAGGCCGGCTTCGCGACCATGGAGAGCCTGGAGAACGAGGTGCGGGTCCCCGTCCAGCAGGTGAACGGCCGGGTGATCCGCTCCCGGACCGCCCTGCTGCGCGGCGACCGCGAGGCGGCCCGGGAGCACCTGGCCGCGGCCCGGGAAGGGCTCGCGGTCAAACCGAACCCGGGCAACACGGCCGCGGTCCGCTTCCTGGAGGCCGTCCACGCCGAGGCCGAGGGGGACACCGGGCGCGCCGTCGACCGGATCCGCCAGGTCCAGCGGGAAGGATCCTTCATGCGCTGGCGGCTGCTGCGGGACTGGGTCGACTCCGCGGTCCGGATGTCCCTGCGCGACGGGAACCACGAGCTCGCCGAGGACCTCGCCGCGCAGGCCGAGGCCCACGCCGAGCGCAACCCGTCCGTGCCGACCGCCACCGGCATCGCGGCGCAGGCCCGCGGGCTCGTGCGGAACGACCCCGCGCTGCTCGAACACTCCGTGGAACTGCTCACGGCGAGCCCCCGCCCGCTGGCCCGGGCCGCCGCGTACGCGGACCTCGGGCGGGCGTTCCTGGCGGCGGGCCGCAAGGACCGGGCGGTGGCCGCACTGGCGAACGCGCGCGGCACGTTCGCCGAGGCGGGCGCGCACGCCGCGGCGGCCCGCCTGCAGCGCGACCTGGAAGACGCCGGGGCCGGCAGCCGTCGGACGGCCGCCGCACCGCGTCCCGTCCAGGGCTGGGGGTCCCTCACGGCCTCCGAGGAGAAGGTCGCGCGCCTCATCGCCGAGGGCCACACCAACCGGTCGGCCGCCGACGCGCTGGTGGTGTCCCCGCACACGGTCAACACCCATCTGACGTCCGTCTTCCGCAAACTGTCGATCGGCTCCCGGGTCCAGCTCGCCAACCTGGTCACGTCCTTGCCCGAGGACTGACCGGGACCGGTCGGCACCTGCCGGCACCGCGGGTCGGTACGGGTCGGTACGGGTCGGTACGGGTTGGTACGTTCACGCGATGACCTGACGCACCCGGACCCGCTTGGCTGGGGTGTCCGCTCCCCCACCCAGTCGAAGGTCACCGGCATGCACAGCGCCACCCCCGTTCGGCCGACCGTCGTCCTGGTGCACGGGGCCTTCGCCGACACCTCGTGCTGGACGGGGGTCGCCGAGCGGCTCCGCGCCGACGGACTGACCGTGCGCGCCCCCGCGAACCCGCTGCGCGGTCTGGAGCAGGACGCGGCGCACCTCGGGAACGTGCTCCGGGACGTCGACGGCCCCGTCGTGCTGGTCGGCCACGGCTACGGCGGCGCGGTCGTCACCCACGCGGCGACCGACGCCGAGAACGTCGTGGCCCTGTGCTACGCCGCCGCGTTCGGCCTCGACGCCGGCGAGTGCGTCCTGGACATCTCGAACCGCTTCGCCCCCTCCCCCGTGTCCGACGCGACCGTCGCCACGCCCCTCCCCGACGGGCTCGGCAGCGGGCTGTCCCTCCGCGAGGACCGCTTCCCCCAGCTGTACGCCGCCGACCTGCCGCCCGCGGTCGCGCGGGCGCTGGCCGCGGCGCAGCGCCCGGTCGCCCCCGTCGCGCTGACCGCCCGATCGGGCCCGCCGGCCTGGGCGTCCAGGCCGTGCTGGTACGCCATCGCGACCGCCGACCGCATGCTCAGTCCCGCCGCCCAGCGCTTCATGGCCCTGCGCATGGCGGCCACCGAGTACCTGCTGGACGCCTCGCACGCCGTGGCGCTGTCGCAGCCCGACGCCGTGGCGGCGATGATCCGGGAGGCCGTCGAGCGGAGCGGCGACGACGGCCCGCGGTAGGGCTTCCGGACACCCGGGGCCGAGGGAAACCCGGGGGGTGTTTAAATGGCGTTCGAACGGAAGGGTCCGGTTGGGCCGTTTTGACGGCTCCGCTCTTCCCGCCCCCGCGCGTGACCGACCCCGGTCACCCCCTCACCCCTCGAAGGCACCAGCATGATGTCACCGGCCAGATCGTCGGTGCGGCGGATCGCCGCCCTCCTGACCGGAACCAGCATCCTGGTGCCTGCCCTCGCCGGGTGCGGTGACGGCACCGGCGCCCGGTCCGCCGAGGGCGAGGTCACCTCGATCACCGCGCTCGACTACTACACCGACGCGACCGAGCACGCCCAGTGGGGCGAACTGCTCGACGCGTGCGGCCGGACCGCCGGGGTGAAGGTCGAGCAGACCAGCGTCCCGGGGGCGGCCCTCGTCCCCAAGGTCCTCCAGCAGGCCTCCTCGCGGACCCTGCCCGATCTGCTGATGCTGGACAACCCCGACCTGCAGCAGATCGCCCGGACCGGCGCGCTGGCCCCGCTGGACGGGTTCGGCATCGACGCCGACGGGTTCGCCGAGGGCATCCGGTCGGCGGGCAGCTACCAGGGGAAGGTGTACGGACTGGCCCCCAACGTCAGCACCGTCGCCCTGATCTACAACAAGGACATGCTCGCCGAGGCCGGTGTCACCGTGCCGAGGACCTGGGAGGAGCTGAAGGCGGCGGCCGCCGCGCTGACCCGCCCCGGACGCTACGGCATGGCGGTCGACGCGAACGCCACCTTCGAGGGCACCTGGCAGTTCCTTCCCTTCCTGTGGTCCAACGGCGGCGACGAGCGGCGGCTGGACACCCCCGAGGCCGCCGAGGCGCTCCGGCTCTGGGTCGACCTGGTGAACAGCGGGTCGATGTCGAAGTCCGTGCTGAACTGGACGCAGGCCGACCTGCACGACCAGTTCACCGCCGGCAAGACCGCCATGATGATCAACGGCCCGTGGCGGATCCCGGCCCTGAACCAGCAGGCGGGTCTGAACTGGGACGTGGCCCCCGTGCCCGTCCCGCGGCTGGGGCAGACCCCGGTCACCCCGCTCGGCGGCGAGGTGTGGACGGTTCCCAAGGGCCCGTCGAAGGCCCGGCAGGAGAAGGCCGCCCAGGTCCTCGCCTGCCTGAACACCTCGTCGAGCATGCTCACCCTGGCCGAGGACCACTTCACCGTGCCCTCCCGCACCGCGGTGGCCGCCCAGTACGCCGCGCAGACCCCGTCGATGGCCGCCTTCGCCAAGAGCGTGGAAGCGGCGCGCGCCCGGACCGCCGAGCTGGGCGTCGAGTGGCCCGCCGCCGCGACGGCGATCTACACCGCGGTCCAGTCCGCGCTGACCGGCGAGCGGACCCCGGAGGAAGCCCTCAGGCATGCGCAGCAGCTCGCGACCGGCCACTGACCGCTTCCCCGCGCGGTTCGGGGAGCGGGCGGCGCAATGGATGTTCATCGCGCCGGCCGCGGCCTACCTGGTGCTGTTCTTCGGCGGTCCGCTCGTCAGGAACATCGCGATGAGCTTCCAGCAGTACACCGTCACGAGCTTCCACACGGGTGAGGCGCCGTTCGTCGGACTGCGGAACTACGCGGGGGTGCTCTCCTCGCAGCTGTTCCCCGGGACCCTGCTGACCACGGTCCTGTTCACCGTCGGCTCGGTCCTGGGGCAGTTCGTGCTCGGCCTGGCCCTCGCCCTGTACTTCCGGCGCCGCTTCCCGCTCAACGGCGTGCTGCGCTCGCTCCTGCTGCTGCCGTGGCTGCTGCCGCTGGTCGCCTCGGGCACCGTCTGGCGGTGGATGCTCGACCCCGACACCGGAGTCGTCAACACGGTGCTGCGCGGCCTGCACCTCTCGGCCTCCGGCGTCCCGTGGCTCACCGGCACCTCCCAGGCGCTGGTGTCGGTGATCCTCGTCAACATCTGGGTCGGCGTCCCGTTCGCCACCGCGCTCCTGTACGGCGGTCTGCAGGAGATCCCCACCCAGCTGTACGAGGCTGCGAAGCTGGACGGCGCCGGGCCGGCGGCCTCGTTCCGCCACATCACCTGGCCGCTGCTGAAGCCCGTGGTGAGCGTCGTCCTGGTGCTGGGCACGGTCTACACGCTCAAGGTGCTGGACATCATCCTGGTGGTGACCGGCGGTGGACCCGCCAACGCCACGGAGACCCTCGCCACCCAGTCCTACGAACTGTCCTTCCGACAGTTCGACTTCGGCCGCGGTGCCGCGATGAGCAACCTGCTCGTGGCGCTGTCGTTCGTGTTCGCCCTCGTCCACCTGCGGGTGGGCCGACGCGCCCGGACCGCCCCGGAGGGGGCCCGGTGAAGCGCGCGCCCGGCCGTCGCGGATGGCTGTCCACCCTCGTCGGAACCGCGCTGCTCGCGCTGATGCTCTTCCCCGTCTACTGGATGGTGAACGCCTCCCTCCAGCCGGCCGGCAACACCCTCACCGGCGGGTGGTTCCCGCTCCACCCCGACTTCGGCGGATACGCCACCGCGCTGCACGACCAGGGACCCAACCTCGTCACCAGCCTCGTCGTCTCCCTCGGCAGCGTGGCGCTCAGCCTCGTGCTCGCCGCTCCGGCGGCCTACGGCCTGGCCCGGTTCCGGCTGCGCGGAACGCGGCTCGTACTGCTCGGCGTCCTGGTCACCCAGATGGTGCCGGGCATCGTCGTGGCCAACGCGCTCTACGACGCCTACAACGACCTGGGACTCCTGAACTCCCGCCTCGGGCTGGTCCTCGCCGACTCCACCGCGGGGATCCCCTTCTCGATCCTCGTCCTGCACGCGTTCATGCGGAGCATCCCCGGGGAGATCATCGAGGCCGCGCGCGTGGACGGCGCCGGCCCGCTGCGGGTCCTCCGCTCCGTGGTGCTCCCGCTGAGCAGGAACGCCCTGATCACGGCCGCCGTCTTCACCTTCCTCTTCGCCTGGGGCGACTTCCTCTTCGCCCTGACCCTGACCACCTCGGACACCGTCCGGCCGATCACCCTGGGCGTCTACCAGTACCTCGGCGCCCACACCGACCAGTGGAACGCCGTCATGGCCACCGCGGTCATGGCCTCCGTCCCCGCCGCCGTGCTGCTCGTCCTCGCCCAGCGCCACCTCGCCGCCGCCGCCACCGACGGGGCCCTCAAGTGAGGGATCTAGTAGGTTCACGCGATGTCCCGCCGCCGACCGACTGGCAGGGTGGTGTCCCGGAAGGCACACCAGCGGCAGGAAGGGAGTCCATGGCACCCGGCGTTCAGGATGTCAAGGAGGGGAGTGCGGCCCTCTCCACCGCGCCCCTGGCCGCCTCCGACCGGGCGGAGGTCTGGCACGAGGCGGTGGCCCGCACCTTCATGCCGATGACGGTGCGCTTCCTGGAGGAGGTGCCGTCCCCCGGCACGATCGTCAGCCACCAGCTGGGCCCGGTGCGGATATCGCGGATCGAGGCGGGGCCCCAGATGGTCACGCGCGGCACGCGCATGATCGCCGCCGGCGGGCCCCCGTCGCTCATCCTGAGCCTCCAGGAGCGCGGCACCTCGCTCAAGGAACAGGACGGGCGGGAGTCGCTCATCCGGCCGGGCGAATTCTCCTTCACCGACTCGTCCCGCGTCTTCCGGAAGAAGATCGACGAGGGCTTCGCCTTCACCTCCTTCCACTTCCCCCGCGCGGAGCTGGACGTGTCGGAGAGGGCCCTGCGGGGCCTGACCGCGACGGCGTTCAGCCGCGACGAGGGCAGCGCCGCGCTCCTGGCGACCTATCTGACGCAGATGGCGCGCGAGGCGGAGCGGTTGGACGAGGGCGTCGGACGCCGGGCCGCGGCGACGGCGCTCGACCTGCTGGCACTGCTCGTCGACGACCGGAACGGGCAGTCACGCCCGCAGGAATCGCAGAGCGCGGCCTCGTTGGAGCGGGTCAAGGACTACATCCTGCGGAACCTCCGCGATCCCGACCTCTCGCCGTCCAGGATCGCCGAGGCGAACTACATGTCGCTCCGCTTCCTCCACAAGCTGTTCCAGCAGGAGGGCGTCACCCTCGGTACCTGGATCCGCACCCAGCGGCTGGAGCGCTGCAGCCGGGACCTCCTTCGTCCGATGGCCGAGGATCTCGGGGTGGCGGGGATCGCCCGGCGGTGGGGCTTCGCCAACTCCAGCCACTTCAGCCGCACCTTCCGCGAGGCGTACGGCGTGTCCCCGAGGGACTGGCAGGTCGGCGTCAGGCCGACGGACTGACGCGCTCCCCCGCCTCCCCGCCCCCGGCGGCGGTCAGCGTTGGAAGAACGCGAGCATCACCCGAGCGGCGTCCGGCGAGGCCAGGACGTCCTGGATCCGCGCGGACTGCCGGGCGGCAGCACCGGTGCGCTCGGCCATCTCGTGCTCGTACTCCCGCACGGCGGCGGGGACGTCGTCCCGATGCGCGGCCAGGGCGAGGCCGAGCAGGGCGCCGTCGAGCAGCGCCATGTTGGCTCCCTGCCCCACCGGCGGCATCAGGTGCGCCGCATCGCCGAGCAGCGTGACGTCCCGCGCCGACGGCCAGGTCAGGCCGACCGGCAGTGCGGTGATCGGCCGCGGCACGACCGTGTCCTCGCACGCCTCGATCAGGGCGAGGAACCGCGGGTGCCAGCCGGCGAAGAGGTCGAGCAGTCGCGCCCGGGCGGCCGCCGGGTCGTCGAACGGAATCCCGCTCCCGGCGAACCAGTCCTCGTCGGTGCGGTAGAAGCTGAGGTAGACGCGGACCCGGCCGTCGCCGTTCCGCTGGGCGGCCAGGGACAGTCCGTCGCCGAGCACCCAGTAGTTGCCGCGCCCGACCATCGCCGCGAGGTCGGGGCATGTCCGGTCGATATCCGGAATGCTGGCCGCGGTCGTCCGCGACGGCCCCCACCCGGACGCCGACCGGACCTTCCGGATCGGCCTCGACTTCCTCCTCGACGGCATCGAGGCACGCCTCCCGCGCTGACGCCGGGCCCGCCCCGCACGGGCGGGCCGGGGCGCGGCGGGTCGGCAGGCATCGTGGCCGAACGACCGCGCCCCTGGCCCCGGTTGCCCCTGACGCGTCGTGCTAGCGTCCCCGGTCGAGGGGGAGGGTGATCGGCATGGGGAGATCCGTACGGTGGGTGGGGCCCGCGGTGGCCACCACGCTGACCGCCGCGCTGGCGGTCGCGGGGGTGGCCGGCTACCGGTGGCTCTCCGAGGGCAACGGGCACCCGTTCGGCGACGAACGCGCCTGCGCGGGAACCGATGTGCCGCTGGAACGGGCCCTGGAGGCCCGGGGCATCACGCTGCCCCCGGACGCGACGGACGTGCACTACACCGCCCGCGCCCACCCGGCGGACGGGGAGCCGAGGCTGGCCGTGGCGTTCCGGAGCACCCGGCAGGCGATGAGCACCCACCTGACCGCGAACGGCCTGGACGCCGGTCGGCTCACCCGCCTCGACGAGGGCCCGTTCGCGGTCGGCGACGTGTTCGACGTGCCGCCCGGGACGTGCGGGAACACGGGCCGGGCCCCGGCGGTCGCGATCCCCCAGGGTCCGACGCCGACCGGGACGGCCTACACCGTCGCGGTCGAGTTGGACGGCCACGCGATCCGGAGCACCACCGCGGTCCTCCTGACCGTCCCGTCGACCGGCTGACCCGCCCGCCGGGCGCAGCCGGACGGCGAGGCGTCGGGAGGTCGCGACCTCAGGGCGTCCGGGCCGGGGCTCCCAAGCGGTGGCCGTTCGCCGGACTCGGTCGGCGGCGGGCGGCGCGCGTGGTGAGCCGGAGGCCCTGCCGCGCCGCGCACGGACAGCGCCCTCCTAGCGGAGCGCCCGGAGGGCCCGGAGCGCCTCGCGGACCGCGCGCCCGCCGCCCCGGTGCTCGGCGGCGAGGTCGCGCCGCGAGGCACGGCCCTCCCCCTCCCCCATGACATGCGGACCCGTAGTCACACGATTACGCTCGCATACGAATCGTCGGCAACCGCCAAGGTCCCACGAGGGAGACAGAACCGTGTCCGAGACGACGACCTACCTTCCCGGGCTGTCCGTGGAGCGGTACCTGGCCGAGGTGGAGGCCCGCCACCCGCGCCTGCGGGAACTGCTCGATCCGGAGCGGTTCGGCTGCGGGGCCACGATGAACCGGCTCTGCGCGCTGACGAACGAGTTCGACTCCGACGCCTCCGGCCGGGGCGGCACCTACCGGCGCGCCCACCGCGATCCGCTGGTGCGCTGGACCGGGGCCCAGCAGTTGCTGCGGCTGGCCGCTCCGACCACGCGCGGCCCGGAGGTCCTGGTCCTGGACGTGCTGGGCGGCGACGGCCTCCTCGCCCGGGTCGCGCACCTCCGCCCGGACCAGCTGCCGGACGGCCTGACGGTGCTCACCGGGGACATCTCCGGCCCGATGGTCGCCGCGGCGCTCGCCCACGGCCTGCCCGCCGTACGCCAGGCCGCCGACCAGCTGCTGCTGGCCGACCGGACCGTCGACGCGGTGCTCCTCGCGTACGGCACCCACCACATCCCCGTCGCGGAGCGCCCGCGGGCGGTCGCCGAGGCCGTCCGGGTGGTGCGGCCGGGGGGCCGGGTGGTCCTGCACGACTTCGACCCGGCCAGCCCGATGGCCGTCTTCTTCGGCACCGTCGTCGACCGGTACGGCGCCGTGCCGCACGACTACCCGCACTTCGGCCGGGACCGGCTCTGGGACCTGTTCGCCGACCACCCGGTGCAGACCCGCCTGCTCGACCTCTACGACCCGGTCACCCTGCGGGCCCCCTCACCCGACCTGGCGCGCGCCGCGGCGGTGGCCTACTTCGCCGACAGCTACGGCCTGACCGCGCACTTCGCCGCGCTCGGCCCGGACCGCGCCTGGGACCTGCTCAGTGAGAGCTTCGACCACAGCGACTACCCGCAACTGCCCGCCGGCCGGCCCTCCCGGCCGACGGTGCGGCCGGCGGAGGGCGGCTGGGCCGCCGAGATCCCCCGGGTGGCCCTGGTGGCGGTCGCCGAGACGCCCCGGAGCTGACGCGGGCGGAACCGCCCGGCTCCCTCACGCGCCCGCGTCGAACCACGGCCGGCCGGCGGCCCAGTGCTCCAGCCACCCCGCGAAGCCCGGTGCGGCCGTCGTGAAGCCGAACTCCGCACCGAACGGCATCGCGCCCTCGCCACTGATGTTCCAGACGTGCCCGCGGTGCGGCCCCGTGACGACGAGGTGCCAGTCCATACCGCAGCCGTCGGTTCCCAGCACGATCGATCCGTGGTCGCGGACCTGCGCGATGATCGGGTCGATCTCCTCGGAGGGCCTGGAGTCCTCCTCCCACAGCCACATCGAGGTCAGCGGGAAGGGCCGGCCCGGGTCGCGCTCCGCACGGTCACCGCCCCAGTCGTCGGGCGGTTCGGCCAGCCGCAGGAGCCCGTGGGCCGGCGGCCCGGCGGGCGAGCCGTCCGCGACCTCCGCGACGACCGTGCGGTACGGCTCGGGCAGGACGACGCCGTGCTCCGCCTCGAAGGCACGCACACCGGCCCAGCCCAGCGCCGACCCGCCGTCACCATCGGCGCCGAGGGCCGCGCGAATCACCGCAAGATCGCCGGGGTCGGCGTACTCCGTGTCCATGGCCCATGGATACCACCCGGCTCCGACAGCGCCGCGCGGACCGGAGCGGCCGACCGGTCCGTGGACCGGTCGGCCGCTCCCCGCGGACCGGGCGTCACCGGGGGGTGATCTCGCCCATCTCGCCCCAGCCGTCCATGCCGGGGATGTCGATCGAGACGATCCGCGGCTTGGACGCCACCGCGTAGGACAGGTCGTCCATGGCCTTGACGAAGTGTGCGGACTCCACGTGCTCCTTGCCCGCGTCACCGTCCCGGAACGCCTCGACCAGGACGAACTCGTGGGGGTCGTCGACGCTGCGGGACCACTCGAAGAAGAGGTTGCCGGGCTCGTCGCGGGTGGCCCGGGTGAAGTCGTCAACGAGGTCGAGCCAGTCGTCGGCGCGCTCGGGGCGGACGGCGAACTTGACCGTGATGAAGATCATGGGGACTTCCTTTCCGTTCCACGTTCACACGTGGAGGGACGCGTGGATAGCTGGTCGACCAGCGAGTACGAGGATCATCGTCGCAGGTCAGACCATTGGTCCGCGACACGGGAGGGGACCGGCGCCCCCCCAGCGGCGGCGGCCCGGGAGCGCCTGCGGCGGCACCCCGCGCGAGGAGGAGGCCCGGAGGTCCCCGGCTCAGGTCCCCGTGTAGGTGAACTCGTCGGCCGGGCCGGTGGCGGACGCGATGTCGCCGACCGTCACGGTGATGTCCACCGTCCGGCTGTCGTCGACCTGCAGGGGGGCGACGGCGGTGAGCTCGGTGTCCGAGATCCGGACGACGGTCTTGGACGCCACGTCCTTGAAGTTCACGCCGGCGCCCTCGGGGAAGCCCGAGCCGGTGATGGTGACCGTGGTCCTCCTCGCCGGCCCGCTGGTCGGCGCGACGCCGGTGACCACCAGCGGGGCCGGCCCGCCGTAGGCGAACTGCGCCGGCGGAACGACCGGCGACGTGCCGCGGCAGTTGGTGACCCTGACGTCCACGATGCCGACGCCGTCCGGCACCGTGGCGGCGATCCGGGCGCCGCCCGGGGCGATGAGCGGGTCACGGCACGGAACGGGGCCGAAGTCGAGGACGCTCCCCTCCGTGAAGCCGTACCCCTCGACGACGACCGTGGAGCCGCTCGCGCCGGAGGTGGGGCTGATGCCGGTCACGATCGGTCCCGGAGAGAGCAGCGAGGCCCCGAGCAGACCGAGGTAGGTGTTGTCGGCGTGCTGATAGGCGACCTGCCCCATGAAGTCCGCCAGCGTGCGGTTGACCAGCTCCGGGTCGTGGTCGCCGTAGTCGCCGTCCGTCGGCCACTGCGTGTACACGCCCGGCTGCACGTAGGCCCTGCCCTTCGGGAGCCCGTTCAGGACGTCGAACAGGTGGTGCACGGTGCTGTTGCCCGCCGGGCCGGGTGACGGGTACCACTTGTCGCGGTTCACCTCCAGCAGGCTGTTCCAGGCCAGCGGCACGGCGTCCCAGGCGTTGACGTGGTGGTTGTTCCCGAGCCACGGCAGCCCGTCGAGGTACGTCGCGAAGCTCTGCAGCCCGGCGGTCGGGGCCGCGAAGGTCTCCAGTGCGAACTGCGGGACGTTGGTCCAGCTCTGCGCCAGCGTGTACAGGTACGGGGCGAGCATGGTGGCGACGCAGCCGCCCAGGCTGTGACCGGTCACGTACACGGTCGGCCGCGGGTTCGCGGGCGCCTCCTGGACCAGGTCGGCGAGCGCCTGCGCCAGTGTGGCGCCCTGGCGGGCGAACGCCTCCTCCGGGACCGGCGGACCGGGCACGTCCCCCGGCGGCGGCGGGATCGAGACCACGGTGGCGACCTGGGTGAACGCCGCCATGGCTCCCTTGGAGACGGCGACCGGCGTCGGCGAACCGCTCGCGGTGAAGGGGACCACGGTGCCGACGTCGAAGTCCTCCAGGATGTCGGTCATGCTGCCGACCGTCCCGCGCGCCACCACGGCGAACCGGTTGGAGCCGTCGATGGACTTGGCGATGTACGCCATGTTGGCGTCGTCCGGGCTCAGCGCGATCCAGACGAGCCGCCAGCCGGCCTGGGTCGCCAGCCAGAGGGCGCGCAGCTGCTCCGAGATTCCGGCGGCCACCCGCCACGTCTGCGCGTCCCGGGTCTCCCCCGACGGCCGCGGGGTCGCCGAGGTGGCCGCGAGCGCGGACAGCGTCATGCAGACCTGGGCCGGGGTCGAGTTGGCCATGATCACTCCTGGGGTGTGGATCCGGCCCCCCGGGGGCGGCTTCCGCCGGCCCACGGGGTGGAGCCGGGCAGCCGCGACCGGCTCCCCGGGCGGGCGGGCCGGTCACCCCACCGATTCTCCGCGCGCGTACCGCCCGGCGCAGCACGGACGGCCCTCCGCCCTGCGCGGCCGGTGGCGGCGGGGCGAGACTGGTCGAGGGGGAGGCGGGAGTGTGCGATGTCCGATGGCGTGGAAGCCGGTTGTCGCGTGCTCGTGGAGGAGCTGGCCGGGCTGGTGCGGCTGGCGCACACCGCCCTGGACGGGGTGACTGCCGTGCTGGTGGAGCCGGACGGGGGCGGTGACGGGATCGCGGTCGCGGAGAAGGCCCTGGGCGAGCTGCTGGCCCGGGTCGAGGAGGACGCCGCCGCGATGCCCGGCGGGCGGGCCGGGGTCGTCGTGGGCGTCCACGTGGGGTGCGAGGTGGAGGCGCTCGCGCGGCTGGCCGAGCGGCTGCTGGAGGCGGCGTGGGCACGCCAGGAGCGGGCGCCCTTCGACGAGCGGCTGCGGTCCCCGCTGCGCGGGCTCGCCGGTGCGGCGCTGGACCTGGTCGCGCGGTCCGCCGACGCCCTGCGCTCGGGGACGGCCGAGGAGGTCGCGGACGTGCTCAGCGCGTCGCACGAGGTCGGACAGCGGCAGCGGCTGCTGTACGGGCTGCTGCTCCGCGAGCGGGAGGCCGATCCCGTGGAGGTCACCGACCTGGTCCTGCTGGCCTGCTGCTACCAGCAGTGCGCCGACCGGGCCGGGGCGATCGCGCGCCACGCCGTGCTGTTCGCGCATCCCGGGCGCTGAGGCGGGGCGGCGCCCCCGGCACGCGCGGCGCCCCCGCCGTTCGGACCGCCCCGATTCCTCCGGGATGTTCCGTTTGCCCGGTCGGTTCGCCCGGCCGGATACTCGTGCCCGGGGCCACTCGCGCACGGAACGCCGCACGGCGGGCGGAGGGAGCCGGTCATGGCAGCCAGGGGCTGGCGGTTCTGGGTGGACCGGGGCGGAACGTTCACCGACGTGGTCGCGCTGGCCCCGGACGGCCGCCTGCTCACCCACAAGCTGCTCTCGCACGACCCGGTGCTCGACCGCGACCCCGCGGTGGCCGGGATCCGGGCCCTCCTGCCGCCCGGGGCGGAGATCGACTCGGTCCGGATGGGCACCACGGTGGCCACCAACGCCCTGCTGGAGCGCACCGGCGAGCCGACCGTCCTGGTCATCACCCGCGGCTTCGCGGACGCGCTGAGGATCGGCTACCAGAACCGGCCCGAGATCTTCGCCCGCGAGATCGTCCTGCCCGCACCGCTGTACAGCCGTGTGGTCGAGGTGGACGAGCGGATCGACGCCGACGGCCGGGTGCTCCGCCCGCCCGACCTCGACCGGCTCGCGGACGGGCTTCGCGACTGCCTGCGCGACGGTGTCCGGTCCGTCGCCGTGGTCTGCCTGCACAGCTATCTGCACCCCGCCCACGAGCGGGCGATCGGCCGGCTCGCCGAGCGGCTCGGCTTCGACCAGGTGTCGCTCTCCAGCGAGGCCAGCCCACTGATGAAACTGGTGCCGCGCGGGGACACCGCGGTGGTCGACGCCTACCTCGACCCCGGGCTGCGCCGCTACGTCCGCCAGGTGGCCGACCAACTGACCGGCGTCCGGCTGATGTTCATGCAGTCCAACGGCGGCCTTGCCGAGGCCGGCCATTTCCGCGGCAAGGACGCGATCCTCTCCGGCCCGGCCGGCGGCATCATCGGCATGGTGCGGATGTCGGAACTCGCCGGCCACGGACGGGTGATCGGCTTCGACATGGGCGGCACCTCCACCGACGTCTCGCACTTCGCGGGCGAGTACGAGCGGGTGGTGACCACCCAGGTCGCCGGGGTGCGGCTGCGGGCCCCGATGCTGGCGATCCACACCGTCGCGGCGGGCGGCGGCTCGGTGCTCCGCTTCGACGGTCAACGCCTGCGGGTCGGACCGGACTCGGCCGGCGCCAACCCCGGCCCTGCCTGCTACCGCAACGGCGGACCGCTGACGGTCACCGACGCCAATCTGCTGCTCGGCCGCATCCAGGCCGAACGCTTCCCCCGGGTCTTCGGACCGGAGGGCGACCGGCCGGTCGACCGCGGGCTGACCGAACGCCGGTTCGCCGAACTGGCCGGGGAGATCGGCGACCGGACCGCCGAGGAGGCGGCCGACGGATTCCTGCGGATCGCGGTCGGCAACATCGCCAACGCGATCAAGCGGATCTCCGTCCAGCAGGGCCACGACGTCACCCGGTACACCCTGACCACCTTCGGCGGCGCGGGCGGCCAGGTCGCCTGCCCGGTGGCCGAGGCCCTGGGCATCCGCACCGTGCTGGTTCCGCCGATGGCCGGAGTGCTGTCCGCCCTCGGCATCGGCCTGGCCGACACCACCGTCCTGCGCGAGCGGGCCGTCGAACGCCCGCTGGCCGAGGAGGAGATGGGCGCCGTACGGGACCTCGCGGAGGAACTGGGGCGGGCGGCCGTCGACGAGCTGCTCGACCAGGGCGTCCCCCGGGAGCGGATCCGGCTGGCCCACCGGGTGCGGCTGCGCTACCAGGGCACCGACAGCACCATCGGCGTCCCGCTGGGCGAACCGGCCGGCATGCGGGCCGACTTCGAGGAGCGGCACCGGGCCACCTACTCCTTCCTGATGGACCGCCCGCTCACTATCGAGGCCCTGGCCGTCGAAGGCACCGGCCTGACCGAACAGCCCGGGCTCGACACCCTCTCCCCCGCGGCCGCCCCGGCCGAACCCGCCACCGTCCGCCTGTACACCGGCGGGGCCCGGCGCGCGGTCCCGCTGCTGGAGCGCGAGTCGATGCGCGCGGGCGACACCGTCACCGGCCCGGCGGTGATCGCCGAGGCCAACGCCACCACCGTGGTGGACGCCGACTGGAGGGCGACCGTCACCGCCGCCGGGCACCTGCTGGTCGAGCAGGTCGGCGCCACCTCCGAGGAGGCCGTCCCGACCACCGCGGACCCGGTCCTGCTGGAGGTCTTCAACAACCTCTTCATGGCGATCGCCCAGCAGATGGGCGCCCGGCTGGAGTCCACCGCCCAGTCCGTCAACATCAAGGAGCGGCTGGACTTCTCCTGCGCGCTCTTCGACCCGGACGGCAACCTCGTCGCCAACGCCCCGCACATGCCGGTCCACCTCGGCTCGATGGGCACCACCGTCAAGGAGGTCCTCCGCCGGCGGGGCCCGCGGATGCGCCCGGGCGACGCCTACGCCGTCAACGACCCGTACCACGGCGGCACCCACCTGCCCGACCTCACCGTGGTCACCCCGGTCTTCGACCCGGCCGGCGAGCAGGTCCTGTTCTTCGTCGCCTCCCGCGGCCACCACGCCGAGATCGGCGGCACCTCCCCCGGCTCGATGCCCGCCGACAGCCGCGAGATCCACGAGGAGGGCGTGCTCTTCGACACCTGGCCGCTGGTCGTGGAGGGCCGGCTGCGGGAGGAGGAGACCCGCCGGCTGCTCACCGGGGCACCGCACCCGTCCCGCGCCCCCGACACCAACCTCGCCGACCTGCGCGCCCAGATCGCCGCCAACCGCAAGGGCGTCGACGAGGTCAACGCGATGATCGACCACTTCGGACTCGACGTCGTCCAGGCCTACATGCGGCACGTCCAGGACAACGCCGAACAGGCGGTGCGCCGCGCCGTCGACGGCCTCACCGACGGCTCCTACCGCTACGAGACCGACTCCGGCGCCGTGATCGCCGTCTCGGTGCGCGTCGACCGCCGGGACCGCAGCGCCACCATCGACTTCACCGGCACCTCGCCCCAGCTCCCCGGCAACCTCAACGCCCCGTCCGCCGTCGTCACCGCCGCCGTCCTGTACGTCTTCCGCACCCTGGTCGACGACGACATCCCCCTCAACGACGGCTGCCTGCGCCCGCTGCGGATCGTCGTCCCGCCCGGCTCGATGCTCGCCCCGGAGTACCCCGCCGCCGTCGCCGCCGGCAACGTCGAGACCTCACAGGCCATCGTCGGCGCGCTCTACGCCGCGCTCGGCGTCCAGGCCGAGGGCTCCGGCACGATGAACAACCTGACCTTCGGCAACGCGCAGCACCAGTACTACGAGACCATCGCCTCCGGCTCCGGCGCCGGCCCGGACTTCGACGGGGCGGACGCCGTCCAGACCCACATGACCAACTCCCGGCTCACCGACCCGGAGGTCCTGGAGTGGCGGTTCCCGGTCCTCGTCGAGGAGTTCGCCGTGCGCCCCGGCAGCGGCGGGGACGGGCGCCGGCACGGCGGCGACGGCGTGCTGCGGCGGCTGAGGTTCCGCGAGGCGATGACGGTCAGCCTCCTCTCCGGGCACCGCCGCGTCCCGCCGTACGGCCTCGACGGCGGCCGCCCCGGCGCCCTCGGCGCCAACCGCGTGCTGCGCTCCGACGGAACCGTGGAGGAGGTCCCCGGCTGCGGCAGCGCCGAGGTCGCGCCCGGAGACGCCGTGGAGATCCGCACCCCCGGCGGCGGCGGGTTCGGGGCACCGTGACGCCGGGCCTCCGGAGGCCTGGCCCGTGGAGGTCGGAGCCGTGAAGGTCGGAGCCGTGGAGGCCTCACCCGTGGATCCGGCGCTACACGGGCCCGGTCGCGTACGAGTGCCGCGCGCGGTGGGCGGCCGGGGTCCGGACGCCGGCGGCGCGGCGTGGCCGTCCCCTGACCGTCGAAAGGGTCACGGCCGTGCACGCCTCCCGCGACCCGGCGATCGTGACCTCCTCGGCCGCCTCCCCGTCGGCGGCTGCCCGTCGACGGCTGTCCGGTAGCCCGTCGCCCGGGCCGCAGGCCGCACGGACCTGCTCGCCGAGCACGCCCGACGGCTGGAGCCGGAGATGCGCCACCGGGGCCGCCCGGGCGTGGTGATCACGGTCGACCGGCGGGCGCCGCGGTGGCCTGCCCGAGGACGGCCGCGCGCCGGTGCGGGTCCGTTGCCGCGGCACGGCGGCCACCGTGCGCCCCGGCGAGGTGCGGATGTTCCGGCGCCGACCACCGGGCACGGCTCACCGCCGCTGGGTCCAGAGCGGTTCCACCCGCGCCCAGGCGGGGTCCCAGCTCCGCTCCGCCCGCCGGTCCAGGGCGCCGCGGCGCACCGTGTGGCCGAGGAACGCGAGGGAGGCGAGGCAGATCGCCGTGCCGACGCCGAACGCTCCGGCGTCCGCGAGGAGCGCCGCGCCGTCGCGGGGCCCGTCGGCCGGGACTCCGGCGTCGTCCAGGTGGATGGGGACCTCCGTTCCGGCCGGGGTACCGGCGGTCACCTCGATCTCGCCGGCGCCCGGACCCGCCGGCCAGGTCCACCGGGCGGGCGCGTGCGCCCTCGTGCTCCCCGGCCGGAAGTCGTCCGACGACGCGGGCCCGGCGGTCGTCGCCACGACGGCGTGCCGGTGGCGGGCCGTCTCCCGCTCGGCGCGGGTCTCGACGCGGAACACCAGTACGGAGACCGCCGCGCTCAGCGCGAGCAGGCCGGCGAGGACCAGCGGCAGGGCGAGCGCCAGGCGGCTGCGGGCCCGGTCGACCGGGCGGCACAGCGGGTTGCGGTCCCGGCCGGAGGCGCGGCGGAGCAGGACACGGAGCGGTGTGTGCGGGGCCGGGTGCTGCTGCGCGGTCATGGCGCACCTCCTCGGGGCGGGGCCTGCGGTCCGTCGGCTCCGCCCGAGTCTTCCGGCCCGGCGACGGCGGCCCCAGGGTCCGGCGGGCCCTTCGTCGGGGCCCTCCGGCCCTGCCGGACCCGGGTCGTCGGTGGTGCCATGGAGGTGCGGGGCACGATCGGGTGCCGGCGGCCCCCACGGCCACCGCTCACCGGGCAGCTTGCGCCTCGCACCTTGCACCGGCCGGGCCCGGTCCCGTACGCGAGAGGAGGAGGCCGCCATGAACGGACCCGTCGTCGTCGGTTTCGACGGCTCGCCCGAGAGCCTCGCCGCCACCGACTGGGCGGCCCGCGAGGCGCTGAGCCGCCGGCTGCCGCTGGAGCTGCTCCAGGCCTGGCCGTGGCCGAAGACCGATGTGCTCGGCACGGACGAGGCGATCAGCTGGAGCCGCCGGCGGCTGGCCGACCGGGAGGCCGCGCTGCGGGCGGAGCTCCCCGGGCTCGACGTGACGTCGGCCCACGTGCCCCGGGACCCGGTCGAGGTCCTGGAGTCGGCCGGGAGGACGGCCACCCTGCTGGTGCTCGGCTCCCGCGGCCTGGGCACCGTGCACGGCTTCCTCGTCGGCTCGGTGAGTCACCAGGTGCTGCGCCGGGCGGCGTGCCCCGTCGTCCTGGTGCGCGCCGCCACGGAGGAAGCACCCGGTACGAAGGGGGCACCCGGCGCGGAGGGCGGGGACGTGGTGGTGGGCGTCGACCTGCGGCACCCGTGCGACGAGCTGCTCGCCTTCGCCTTCGAGACCGCCCGCCTGCGTTCGGCGCCGCTGCGGATCGTCCACGGCTGGGAACCGCCGATCGGCAGCGAGTACATGACCACCACCGCGGTCGACGGCACGGCGCGCGACCTGTCGGCCGTGGACGGGGACCTCCTGAACGCCCTGCTGACGGAGTGGCGGAGCCGCTTCCCCACGGTCGCCGCGACGGCCGCGCTGGTGCACGGCGCGCCTGCGGACGCCCTGGTCGACGCCTCGGCGACGGCCGGGCTGGTGGCCGTGGGACGGCATCCGCGCCGGTGGCCGCTCGGCACCCACCTGGGCCCGGTGGCCCACGCCGCCGTCCACCACATCGGATGCCCCGTCGCCGTCGTCCCGCACGACTGAGTGCGGCGCGCCCGCGACGGGCCGAACGGCCTGCGCCCCGGCACCGGCCACCGGCCACCCCGGTGGTGACGGCCGGTGGGAACCGACGAGAGAAGGCAGCCATGCACACCGTGATCGTGTACGAGAGCCTGTACGGCAACACCCGCGAGATCGCCGAGGCCATCGCCGAGGGCGTCCACGGCGCCGACCCCGCCGCGTCCGTCGACTGCCTCCCGGTGGCCGAGGCCTCCGCCGAACGCACCGGGTCCGCGGACCTGCTGGTGGTCGGCGGTCCGACCCATCTGCGCGGCATGTCCTCCGGGATCAGCCGCCGGATGGCCGCCGCGGCGGAGGCGAGGAAGGAGGGCCGTGAGGAGGCCGCCCGGGAGGCCCGGGCGACCGCCGAGGGCGAGGGCCTGCGGACCTGGTTCCGCCACCTGCCCGACACCGGGCCCGGCACCCGGGCCGCCGCCTTCGACACCCGGGGCGCCGACGAGGGCAGCGGCGGCGCGGCGCCCGGGATCGCCCACCGCCTCGAACGCCACCACTACGCCGTCGTCGCCGAGCCCGAGGGCTTCGTCGTCGAAGGTCTCGACGGCCCGCTCCGCCCGGGCGAGCTGGACCGCGCCCGCGCCTGGGGCGCCGCCCTCGTCTAGCTCGGGCATGGCGCCTGCCGCCACCCGGCCGGACGCCGGGTGGCGGCGGGCGCCATGCCGGGGGTGTGCTCCGGCGGACCGGGTCGGGGCCGGGGCGCTGTGGTGGCGACCACCACCATCCGGTGCGCAACTGTGGTACCGGAGGACGTGTGCCCGACCTCGCCGGGTTCCTAGCGTGGCGGCCATGGAAAACATCGAGAGCACCGGCGGCCCGGCCGCCGCGCCGGCCGGCCGCTTCCTGACCGGGCGGAAGGTCCTGGTGACGGGCGCGGCGAGCGGCATCGGCCGGGCGTGCGCCACCGCCTTCGCCGAGGCGGGCGCGCACGTGTACGTCGTCGACCTGGCGGAGGAGGCCGCCGAGGCGGTCGCCGACGAGATCGGCGGCACGGCCCACGTCGTGGACCTGTCGGACGCGGAGGCGGTGGACGCCCTTCCGGACGACGCCGACGTCGTGGTGAACAACGCCGGGCTCCAGTACGTCGCGCCGATCCACGACTTCCCCGCCGAGCGCTTCGTGCTGATCCAGCGCGTGATGGTCGAGGCGCCGTTCCGGATCGTCCGGCGCACCCTGCCGCACATGTACGCGCGCGGATGGGGGCGCATCGTCAACATCTCCTCGGTGCACGGGCTGCGGGCGAGCGCCTTCAAGTCGGCGTACGTGACGGCCAAGCACGCCCTGGAGGGGTTCAGCAAGGTCGCCGCCCTGGAGGGCGCGCCGTACGGCGTGACCAGCAACTGCATCAACCCCGGGTACGTGCGCACGCCCCTGGTGGAGAACCAGATCGCCGGGCAGGCCGCCGCGCACGGCATCTCGGCCGACGAGGTGGTGGAGCGGATCATGCTCGACCGCACCGCGATCAAGCGGCTCATCGAGCCCGAGGAGGTCGCGCGGGCAGCGCTCTTCCTCTGCGGTCCGGACACCGGCTTCATCACCGGCGCGTCCATCCCGCTGGACGGGGGCTGGACCGCCCACTGACGGCCCACCGACCGGCCGCCGCCGCCCGCTTGCCCGGCCGGCGCCACCCCCGCGCCGGGCGGGCGTCGCCCGGGACCGCGTCCTGGCCAGGTGGCCGAGACCCATAGCGCGACGCCCGAGGTATGGGCCGCCGACATAGGGAGGACATTCCGGCCTTCATAGGGTGTCCCGCACTGGACCTCGGCGTGGAGGAGTGAACGCGGCATGTGGGGAAGCGGACCTGGTAGGCGGAGGGGCTTCGGCTGGCTGCTCGCGAGCGTGCTGGCACTGATCGGCGCGGTCGTCCCGGCGGGGACGGCCTCGGCGGCGATACCGTCCCATCTGACGCTGGAGGCGACGTACAACAGCGTCCCCAACGGCTGGGACCGCGTCGAGCGGTACCTCGACACCACCACCGGTTTCAAGCAGGAGCAGTACCCGCCGGACGGCCGCGGCAACCAGGACGGCCAGCGGCTCACCTACTTCGGCGGCGTCAAGCAGCCCTACTCCGGCCGCTTCCTGCTCTACTCGGCCCCGGGCTGGAACACCGGCGCGCACCAGGTCCCGGTGCTGCTGGTGCACGGCGCCAACGACAACCCGGACCGCGCCTGGGCCAACCCCGGCGAGTCCGGCGGCTACGGCTGCGGCGCCCTCTCCTGCCCGAGCACCGGTCTGATGCAGAACCTGGCCGGGCAGGGCTACCGGGTCTTCGCGGTCGGCTTCGCCCACAAGCAGGGCGACAACCTGATGCAGGCCCAGGCGGTCGGCGACGCCGTCGCGCTGATCCGCGCCAAGCTCGGCGTCCCCCAGGTGGACGTGGTGGGCTGGAGCAAGGGCGAGATGTCGGCGCGCTCCTACGTGTCCTCGGTCAAGCCCTCCTGGGGCCGCGCCTACGCGGGAGACGTGCGCAAGCTGATCACCATCGGCGGCCCGAACGGCGGCTACGACTACCCGTTCGCCCACGGCTGGGCGCACGACTTCTCGATCTGGCCGCAGTGCGGCGGCCAGATCAACGCCCCCGCGCCGCACCTGCGGATGACCTGTTACGGCACGTACACCGCACACCCGGAGTTCTCCTTCGCCCCCTCCGGCGGCTACGACGTCTACCCCGGGCAGCGGCAGATGCTGGCCCGCTGGGACTCGGTGTTCGGCATCGACCAGACCCAGCAGGACTGGTACACCACCTACCACGGCGGACAGGGCTTCTACACCGAGGGCGGCGGCATCCAGGCCGCGATCAACGCCGGCTCGCTGATCGCCCCGCTGCACCAGGCCGGGGTGCCCGCCTCGGTGACGACCTACCTGATGGCGGGCGGCACGCCCAGTGTCGTCGGCATCTTCAACGAGAACCGCGGCCCCAGCGACGGCGTGGTCTTCGTGGCCAGCGCCCTGGACACCACGGGCATCGCCACCGTCGGCGGCACCGCGCTGATCACCCTCGCCAACCACCTGCAACTCGGCTGGGACAGCGCGGCGAACGCGCAGGTCGCCGGCTGGCTGAACTGAGGAACCACCCGATGATCACCGATCGACCGATCACCACCGGCCGGCTGACCGTGAACCACGCCGAGATCGAGGGCCGCACGGGCGAGCCCGTGGTCCTGGTGCACGGCAACGTCTCCTCCGGCGTCTTCTGGCACCCGACGATGGCCGACCTGCCCGACCGCTACCGCCCGCTGGCACCCGACCTGCGCGGCTTCGGCGGCACCGAGCCGCTCCCGGTGGACGCCACCCGGGGCCTGCGCGACCACAGCGAGGACCTGCTCTCCTACCTCCGCGCGCTGGACCTCGGCCCGGTGCACCTGGTCGGCTGGAGCATGGGCGGCGGTGTGGCGCTGCAACTGCTGCGCGACCACCCCGAGGCGGTCCGCTCGCTCACCCTGGTCAACCCGGTCTCCCCGTACGGCTTCGGCGGCACCCACGGGGTGGACGGGAAGCTCAACTCGCCCGACGGCGCGGGCTCCGGCGCCGGCAGCGCGGCTCCCGAGTTCGTCCGGCTGCTGGGCGAGGGCGAGCTCGGCGCCGAGTCGCCGTTCGCGCCGCGTTCGGTGCTGGACACCGCCTACGTCAGCGCGCCGCTGGCCGAGCCGGACCGCTACGTGGCCGCCATGCTGACCACCCGGACCGGGGAGGACCACTACCCCGGCGACAGCCGCCCGAGCGACGCCTGGCCGGGCTCCGCGCCCGGCGGGCGCGGCGTCCTCAACTCCATGGCGCCGGTCCACTTCCGGATCGACGACCTGGAGCTGGTCGAGCCCAAGCCGCCGATCCTGTGGATCCGCGGGTCGGCCGATGTGATCGTCTCCGACACCTCGCTCTTCGACCTGGCCCACCTGGGCGCCATCGGCGCGATTCCGGGCTGGCCCGGCGCGGACACCTGCCCGGCGCAGCCGATGGTCGCGCAGACCCGCGCCGTCCTCGACCGCTACGCCGCCGCCGGCGGGCGGGTGCGCGAGGTGGTCGTCGAGGGCGCCGGGCACAGCGTGCACCTGGAGCGGCCGAAGGAGTTCCTGGCCGCGCTGGTGGAGACCCTCGACGGGGCCTGACCGCGGGACGGTCCGGCGATGGGCACCCGGAAGTCACCGGTGGTGACCGCCGGGTGCCCATCGGCGGCCGGACGATCAGCACCCCTCGGAGGCCGCGGACGCGCACGGGAGCGGCACCGGGGCTCCGGTGGCGGCGGCACCCGGAGGTCGCGGACCAGTGGAGCGGAAATGAACACGTGCCGATCAGGGAAGCCCACCACCCGCAGAGATCCCTGACAGCATGTCAAGTGTGCCGACGCGCAATAGCCGGCAGCGGATCACGGCGCGGCGATCGGCTTGGTGCCGGGCTCAAGAGGCAGACGGAGCGCCCTGACGGCGAACGAGACGGCGTGGTACCAGCCGCAGATCAGGACCAGCTCGAGCGCGGCGTCCTCATCGGCGACGGCGACCAGGTTCGCCCAGGTGTCGTCGGAGAGGTCGAAGGTCGTGTGGAGCTCGTCGACGGCTTCGAGCACCGCGCGGTCAGTTGCGTCCCAGCAGCCGTCCGCCGGCCTTCCGGCCGCGAGGGACGCGAGCTGCGCGGCGTCGAGTCCCGCCTTCTCGGCGAAGCCCGCGACGTGCACGGCCCACTCGTAGTCGGCGCCACAGAGCGCCGTCGTCCGATCGATGACCAGCTCGCGCTGACGGAGAGTGAGAGCGGAGCGCCGAGAGAAGTAGTAGCTTCCCCAGCCCGCGATGGAGCGGGCGAGCTCGGGCCGGCGCGCCCACACCCGGAACAGCTGGATGGGCGGATGCCCGAGGAGCGCGAGGGCTGCGCCGGCCTCCTCGTCGTACGGCGGCGAGAGAGGTTCGATTCGCGGGCGCTTCGGTTTTAGAGGCATGGCGGCACGCTAACATTGCCGCTTCGGAAGGAGAAGCAACCGAGGGAAAGCAAATGGCGCGTCCAACCCCCCTCCCGGGCCGACGGGTCCGCGGCTCACAGACGGGGCGCCCGATCATGGCGCTGCTCGACCTCCTGGGCCGGCGCTGGGTGCTGCGAGTCCTGTGGGAGCTACGGGACGACTCGACGCCGACGTTCCGGCAGCTCCAGCAGCGATGCGACGGCATCTCCTCAAGCGTCCTGGCAGACCGGCTTCGCGCGCTCGGACAGGCCGACCTCGTCGAGCACGCCGGCGAGGGCTACCTGCTCACCGGACAGGGCAGGACCCTTCTCGAACGCCTCGCCCAGCTCGACGCGTGGGCCGCTGACTGGCGGCCCAAGGTCGAGGACTGACGACCGTCCCCGATCCTGGCCGGGAATCCCGGCCGAGCACCGTCCGGCCACGGCTGGTCATGCCGAGGACGGCGCCCTGGACCTCCACCCGGTCGCGATCCTCCAGTAGCCGGCTCCCGCTGCCGCGAGGCTTGCGGCGCCCGTGTGCGACGTGGGGGTGTGGGGGGCGTGGGTGCTCAGGCGCCGTGGGGCAGGGGGGACGCGGCGTGGCGGATTGGCTCGCGGGGTCGCCGGGACTCGCGACCGGAGCGCATCCTGAAGAGACCCGCACGTTGCCCCTCGCCGAGGAGGAGACACCATGGCGGTCGAGCGCGTCGGCCTCGTCGTCCACCGGGGACGCCCCGAAGCCGTGGAAGCCTCCCGATCGGTGCGGGCCTGGTGCGACGACCACCGGCTCCGGTGCACCGAGATCGACGTGTGGAACACCAGCGGCCGGCGTCACAGCGCCCGCGAGGAGATGGCCGCGGCCGGGGATCCCGACCTCATCGTCGCCCTGGGCGGCGACGGGACCTTCCTGCGCGGCGCCCGCCTCGCGGCGCACAACGGCTCCCTGCTGCTGGGCATCGACTTCGGCCACCTCGGCTTCCTCACCGAGGTGCCCGCCCACGACGTGCTCCAGGCCCTCGACGCCGTCCTCGAATCCCGCGTCACCGTCGAGGAGCGGATGCTGCTCACCATGCGGGCCTCGCGACCGCTCGCGCTCCCCGGGGAACCCGGTCCGGCGGCCCCGCACGGCCTACGGCCGTCGCTGCCCCCACCGCAGGTGCGCGCGGGCTGCGAGGCCGGCGGCGGCTGGGGGGTGGCACTCGACGTGCTCGGGCTCAACGAGGTCGCCGTGGAGAAGTTCGCCCGCGACGGCCGGGTCGCCGCGGCGGTCTACTTCGCCGGAAGGCTGCTCGCCTGCTTCGCGGGCGACGCGCTGCTGGTGGCGACCCCGACCGGCTCGACCGCCTACAGCTTCGCCGCCGGCGGGCCCGTGGTCTCCCCCAGGGCGGAGGCGCTCGTCTTCACGCCCGTCGCCGCGCACATGGTCTTCGAGCGCTCCGTGCTCGCCGCGCCGGACGAGCCGATCGCCCTGCGACTGCTGTCGAACTCGGGGACCGCCGCGGTCAGCGTGGACGGCCAGCTGCGCGGCGTGCTGGAGCCGGGCGACTGGGTCGGCGTCTACGCCGCGCCGACCAGGCTGCGGGCGGCGCGCCTCGGGCCGACCGACTTCTACGGCCGGGTGCGCCGGCGGATGCGGCTGACGGACGCGCCGGCCGCGGGCACCGGCGGCGAGGTGCCGTCGACCTGGCCGCTCACCGCGCCGCCGCCGCACGACCTGGAGCACCTGAACCTGCCCACCCTGCGGCGTCCACGGCCTCGATCGCGGTGACCAGCGGGGCCAGCTCGGGATTGCGGAGGGCCTCGTCGAGCGCCTCGCGCAGGGCCGCGCCGCTGGTCGGGCGGGCCTCCTCCAGGAGCCCCAGCCCGGCTTCGCTCACATTGGTGTAGATGCCGCGGCGGTCCGCCGGGCACAGGAAGCGGGACAGCAGCCCGCGGTCCTCCAGTCGGCTGACCAGGCGGGTCGTGGCACTCTGGCTGAGCACCACCGCGTCGGCCACCTGGTTCATCTGCAGGTGCCCGCCGAGGCCCTCGTGCTGGCGGCTGAGCACCTCCAGCAGCGCGTACTCCCGCATGCTCAGGCCGTGCCGGGCCTGCAGCGCACGCTCGACGTGGGCCTCGATCCTGGCCTGGAGGAGCGACAGCGCGGCCCAGCCGCCGGCGAGGGCGGTGAGCGCGGGATCCGTGGCGGTCACGGGGCCGGCCTCCTCTCTGCTACGGCGACGGCATCAAATACCAGCGTACGACCATATGCAGCTTATGCAAGCGAAGGCGGCAACGGAGCGGCCCCGACGCGCTGCGGCGACGTCGGGGCCGGGGGTCCGGGGGGCCGGTCGCACGACCGCCCGCCGCCGTTCAGGGCCGGTCGCGGAGCCTCTTCTTGTCGATCTTGCCCAGGGCGGTGAGCGGCAGCGCGTCCGTGAGGTGGATCCGTTTCGGGGCCCAGAGGGCGCCCCTGCGGACCCGGACGTGCTCCGCCAGTTCGGCGGGGGTGGCGTGCCGTCCGGGGCGCAGGACCACGGCGGCGGTGACGGCCTCGCCCCAGCGGGCGTCGGGTGCGCCGTACACGGCGACGGCGGCGACCGCCGGGTGGACGGCGAGGACGTCCTCGACCTCGCGCGGGTAGACGTTGAAGCCGCCGGTGATGATGGTGTCCTTGATCCGGTCGATGATCGTGATCAGGCCGGTGCCGTCCCGGCGGGCGACGTCCCCGGTGTGCAGCCAGCCCCCTTCGAGCGCCGCCGCGGTCTGCTCGGGCTTGTTCCAGTAGCCGTCCATCACGAGCGGCCCCCGGACGCACAGTTCGCCGGGCTCGCCGACCGGCACCTCCCGGCCGTCCGGGTCCAGCAGCGCGATCTCCACGCCGGGCACCGGCCGGCCGCAGCTGCCCAGGACGTGCGGGTCGTCGCGGTGCTCGGCCGGGTCCAGGACGGTCAGCGCGTTGGGGGCCTCGGCCTGGCCGTAGTGCTGGCTGAGCACGGGCCCGAGGATCCGGTGCGCCTCGGCGAGCCGGGCGGGGTCGGCGGGTGCCGCGCCGTACAGGACCCAGTTCAGCCCCGAGAGGTCGGCGGCGGCGAGCCGGGGGTGGTCGAGCAGGGCGTAGAGCATGGTGGGGACGACGAACGTGGCGCTCACCCCGTCGTGCTCGATCGCGTCGATGACGCGGTCGGGGTCGAAGGAGTGGTGCAGCTCGAAGCTCGCGCCGCGCAGCAGGCCGGGGGCGACGAGGAGGCCGGCGGCGTGCGACATGGGGGTGGTGATCAGGAAGTGGGTGTCCGGCGGCCAGGCCCAGGTGGAGCAGGCCCAGGCGTTGGCGAGCAGGGAACGGTCGCCCAGCATGACGCCCTTGGGCTCGCCGGTCGTCCCGCCGGTGTAGAAGAGGTACAGGGCGGGACCGCGCGGATCGCCGGGGCCGGGCGCCGTGTCGGCGGCGAGGCTGTCGAGTTCGGCGAGGGTGACCGTCCCGACGCCCTCGGGGCGGGCGCGGGAGGCGAAGCGGGTGTCGTCCACGACCAGGCACTCGGAGGCGCTGTCGCGCAGGACGGTCCGGTCGGTCTCGGCGGTGGCCAGCGGGTGCAGGGCGGTGTAGCGCAGTCCGGCCAGGCAGGCGGCGGCCATGACCGTGAACGCCCGCGGATCCGGGCCGCACAGCAGGGCGATCCCGTCGCCGGGCGCGAGACCCAGCCGCCCGAACGCGGCCGCGGTGCGCTCGATCCGGTCCGCGGTCTCGCCGTAGGTCCAGGTCTGCCCGGTCCCGTCGTCGCCGGTGAAGCGGAAGGCTGTGCGCCCGGGCCGCCGGCGCAGTGCGGACAGGATCAGGTCGGCGTATCCGGGGCTCATCGCGTTCTCCCCAGGACGGTCACGGCGGCCACCGCCTCCTCGATTCCGTAGAGACCGCCGCCGTTCTCGGCGACGGCGATGCGCGCGCCGGGGACCTGCCGTTCGCCGGCCCGGCCGCGCAGCTGGGTGACCAGTTCGAAGACCTGGGCGAGTCCGGTGGCGGAGACCGGGTGGCCGCGCGATTCGAGTCCTCCCGACGGGTTCACCGGGAGGGATCCGCCGAGTACGCCGGCGCCGGAGGCCGACCAGGGGCCGCCGTCGCCGATCGCGCAGAAGCCCAGGTTCTCCACCTGCTGGATCTCGCCGAAGGCGGTGGCGTCGTGGACCTCCGCCACGTCGACGTCCTGCGGTCCGACGCCGGCCTTCTCGTAGGCGGCGAGCGCGGCCCGGCGGCCGATGTGCCGTTCGGCGTCCTCCGCCGCCCGGTCGGTTCCGGACAGCAGGACGCTGCTCAGCACCGCGACGGCCGATTCGTCGTGGGGGAGGTCGGCCCTGGTCACCACGACGGCGGCGGCGCCGTCGCTGACCGGTGAGCACATCGGCACCGTCAGCGGCCAGGCCACCCGGCGCGCAGCCAGGACCTGGTCCGCGGTGAAGGGCTTGCGGAAGTGGGCCCGGGGGTTGTGGACGGAGTGGGCGTGGTTCTTCGCCGAGACCGCGGCGAGCTGGGCCTCGGTGGTGCCGAAGCGCTGCATGTGGGCGCGGGCCAGGGAGGCGTAGATCTCCATGAAAACGGACCGGTCGCCCTCGGGCACGGACAGCTCGGGCGACAGGGGCTCGGACAGGGCGGCGAGTGCGGCGAGGGTCTCCCCGCGGTGGGCGACGTCCATGGCGCCGTCGAACACCGCGAGCCCCTGGGCGGGGTCGGCGCAGACGAGCTTGTCCACGCCGACGGCCAGGGCGACGTCCGCCAGGCCCGCCCGGACGTGGGCGATCGCCAGCCACAGGGCGGTGGCGCCGCCGGCGCAGGCGTTCTCCACGTTCACCACGGGCACACCGGCGAACCCGTGCGGGCGCAGCGCGACCTGGCCGGGGATCATGTGCTGGCCGTCGATCGCCTTCTGGCTGACCGTGGCGTGGAAGACGGCGCCGACGTCGGCCGGGGTGAGCCCGGCGTCGCGCAGCGCCTCGTGCGCGGCCTGTCCGGCGAGGTCGCCGGCGGTGCGGTCGAGGTGGCGGCCGAAGGGGGTGGCGCCGACGCCGAGGATCAGTGCTTCGCGGTTCATGCCACCACCCGGTTGCGCAGGATGCCGAGGCCGGACACTTCGAGTTCCACGGTGTCGCCGGGTTCCAGGAAGCGGCCGTGCTCCAGTCCGCAGCCGGTGGGCACCGTGCCCGAGCCGAAGACCTCTCCGGCGTACAGCCGGGTCGACCGGGAGGCGAAGGCGATCATGTCGGCGAAGGTGTGGTGCATGTCGGCGGTGGTGCCGCGGCTGACCTCCTCGCCGTTGATGCGGGCCGTCATGGTGAGCCGGTAGGGGTCGCCGACCTCGTCGGCGGTGGTGATCCACGGACCGAGGACGTTGGCGTCGGTGAAGTCCTTGCTCTTGCTCAGGCCCAGGCCGGTGGCGATCTCCTCCAGCTGGGTGTCGCGGGCGCTGAGGTCGTTGAAGAGCGTGTAGCCGAAGATGTGCGCGGGGGCGTCCGCGGCCGGGATGTCCGTGCCGCCGCGGCCCAGGACGCAGGCGAACTCCAGCTCGTAGTCCCGCACCGAGGAGTAGGCGGGCCAGGTGATGTCGCTGTCGTGGCCGGTCACCGAGAGCCGGTTGGTGAAGTAGTACAGCGGCCGTTCGAGCATGACGGCGGGCAGCTCGACCTGCTCGGCGGGGATGCCCTGGATCCGGGCCCGGGCGTTGCGGAAGTGGTCCATGAAGCCGCCGAAGTCCCGGAGCTGCACGGGCCTGGGCAGCGGGGCGAGCCAGCGCACCTCGGAGGCGGCGACGACGGCTTCGGCCGGTTCCCGGTCGGCGAGCAGGTCGAGGATCCGCCGCACGGGGGCGCCGCCCTCGACGATCGTCTGCATGGCGGCCAGCGCGGGGGCGTGCTCGCCGGCCGTCAGGCGGTGGGCGCGGTCGAGCAGCAGCAGGCGTTCGCCCTGGTCGAGGACGAGCGCGGTCCGTTCGGCGCCCTCGTGTTCCACGGTTGCGAGTTTCATGGTGGGGGTTCCTCTCCTCAGCGGGTCCGGGGGTCAGACGAAGGCGACGACGCGGGCCGGGGCGGCGCTCGCGCGGGCGAGCTTGATCGGGAAGAACGCCACCCGGAACCCCGACGGCGGCAGCGCGGCGAGGTTGGTCAGCTGCTGGACGATGAAGACCTCCCGCTCGCGGCCGGCCCGGTGGCCGTCCCACAGCACGGAGTTGTCACCGCTCTCGCGGAACCTGCGGGCCATCACGGAGAAGCTCAGGTCCCAGCCCCCGGCGTCGGTGCCGAGCACCTTGGCCCCGAGGTCGGCCAGGAACAGCGTGGACTCCCGGCTCATCCCCGGGTAGCGGAAGAACTCGGGGTCGGACAGCCCGTACCGCTCCTGGCCGGTGCGCAGCAGGACCGCTCCCCCGGACGGGACCGCGGCGCCGTTGTCGGCGAGGGCGGCCTCCAGCGCCTCGACGGTGATCGGGGCGTCGAGCTCGCAGCGGCCCCGTAGGTCCAGCACGAGCGCCTCGCACCACAGCTCGTCCAGGGCGATGTCGGTGATGGTGCGGGCCGGCCTGCCCTCGCAGGTGGAGCCGTAGTGCAGCGGGGCGTCGACGTGGGTGCCGAGGTGGGAGTTGAAGTCGGTCAGCAGTTCCGCGCCCCAGCCCTCGCCGTCCGGCAGGTCCTCGACGCCGCAGTGCATGGCGGCGGCGAACTGCTCGCGGCCCTCGCCCGCGGGGTGGGCGTAGGCCACGGAGGGCGCGACCACCGAGGCGAGCGGGCGCAGCTGCTCGGGGAGCAGCTCGCGGTCGGCGGGGTCCAGCGTCCTGGTCAGGTCGATCAGTTCCATGACGGCTCCTTCTTGGTTACTGGACGTTCAGCATAGAACTGGACGCTCGACATAGGCAAGGGATCGCCGCTCCGGACCACCCGGCCGCGGCGTGACAGAATCGGCCGGGTCAGGCGGCCGTGACATGGGGAAAGGACATCGCGTGGGAGCGACCCGCAAGCAGGAGATCTCCGCCGAGACCCGGCGCCGGCTGGTGGCCGCCGCCTGGGAGCTCGCCGCCGAGGGCGGGGCCGCCGCGGCGTCCGTCCAGGCCGTGGCGGAGCGCTCCGGCATCAGCCGGGGCTCCGTGGCCTGGCACTTCGGTTCGAAGGACGGCCTGCTGAAGGCCGTGGTCGAGGAAGCGTTCCGGTGGGGCGCGGAGTTCATGGGCGAGCGCCTTGCCGCCGCCGGTCCGCGGACCGGGGTCGAGGCCCTGATCGAGGCGAACTTCGCGCTGATGTCCCGGCCCGAGTCGCACATCTTCTCGACGCTCCTGATCGAGGCCGTGAGCCGCGAGTCGCCCCTGCGGGCGACCTACGCCGAGGAGTACGCCAAGGTCCGCGGCCTGTACGCCGACCACCTGCGCGCGACCGGCGCGCACGTCGCCGACCCGGAGGCCGTCGCGGCGGCGCTGCTCGGCGGCACCCTGGGCATCAACATCCAGCACCAGCTGGACCCCGGCCTGGACCGCCGGCGGGCCGTGACGGCGATGACGGGCATCTACACCGACGCGCTCCGCGCCGACGGGGCCCACGCCCCGTCGGGCGGCTGACCCCCGACCGCCGCGGGGCCGTCAGGGGGCGGCCCCGACGCCACGGCCTCCGCCGGGGCCCGCCGCCCCGCCGCCTCCGCCGCCGACGGGCCCGCGCTCAGCGGGCGGTCGGCTGGACGGGGAGGGTGTGGGGGGCGAGGAGGTGGCGGGTGACGGTCCTGGCGCGGGCCGGGTTGCGCACCACGAGGTGGATCTCCCAGGGAGCGCCGCGGGAGAGTTCGGCCTCCACGGCGGCCCACACCGCGGCGATGCTCACCTCGGGGGCCAGGCCGCCGCGGCCGGCACCGAGGAGGGGGAAGCAGATGGAGCGCAGCGGCGGGTCGAAGGCGGTGTGCTCCTCGGCGAGGAGGGCGAGCGCTCGGGTGGCGGCCCGGGTGACGTCGGCCGACAGGACGTCGTAGTCGTTGGTGCCGGGGCGGGGCACGGCGACGGCGGCGTGGTAGATCCGGCGCAGGCCCTGCCGTTCGAGCGCGCCCGCGCCGGTCGGGGCGACCGTCGAGGCGAGGACCGGGCGGCCGAAGCTGCGGTACTGGTCGAGCCACTGGCGCAGTTCGGTGGAGATCCGGTCCTCGACGAGGTCGCCGGTGGGGCCGCGGACCGCACCCGCCCGGCGCAGGACGGCCGACACCGAGTTCTTGTAGGCCTCGGCGAGGGCCAGGTAGACGTTGCTGGGCGAGACGACGACGTCCACGTCGCGGAGCAGGTCGACCGAGTGGGTGTGCAGGTGCACCGTGACGGTCCGGCCCCGGAGCGGCAGGTGCAGCAGCTGGTGCTCGGCGGCGGGGTCCGCGCCGTCCGGCTCCCCGGGCTGCTCCGCGAGCCGGCCGATCCCGTCCGCGACGGCGGCCAGGACGAGGAGTTCGTGGTGCCGGCGGAAGCGCTCGACGCTCACGCCGTAGAGGCCGGCGGCGCGCTTGCGGCGGTCGGCGGCCGGCCAGTCGCTGGTGCCGGGGGCCAGACCGAGGCTGAACCGGGCGGCCTCCTGGAGGGTGCCGGCGTCGAGTCCGGTGACCGCGCGGCGCAGCAGGTCCTCCACGGTGCGCGGCTGGCGCGGTGCGGATCCCGCGGCGAGGGCGTCGAGGAGGGGGAGGTCGAGTTCGCGGAGCCGGACGGGACCCGCCCGCCGGACGGCGCGCAGTTCGGCGAGCACGGCGTCGTGGTCGAATGCCGGCCGTTCGTCGTCGGTGCGGTTCGGCATGGCCCCAACGATGGCACGGGCAAGGGGGGTTCACAAGCTCGCCGATTCCGCGGGACGTTCGTCCGAATTCGCGACGGAGGGGGTGCCGAGGGGGCGGACGGCGGCCGCGGCGGCCCGGGCCCGGGCGCGCGCCCGGCGGCCGTCGGCGAGGCACCAGTCGAGCAGCGGTGCGATGCTCGGGTGGACCGACCCGTCCTCGGTGAGCACGGCGGCGGTGAAGAAGAACCGCACCTCGCCGAACTCGTTGCGCATCGCCTGGACCAGGTTCCCCAGTCCGAGTTCCCGTTCGAGCCACTGCGCGGCCCGGTCGCTGTCGCGCCCGCCGTCGGCGAGCAGGCCCGCCTCGTCCAGCAGATCGGTCTTGCTGACGGCGACGGCCAGTCGCGAGCGGTGCAGCGGGACCCCCATCGCGATGACCGCCTGGACCGCCTGGTCGAAGACGGGCTGCGGCTGGACGCTGGAGGCGAGCGTGCGGTCCAGCCTGGCCTGCTGCCCGGGGTCGAGGAGGTCCCAGAACGCCGGGACGGCCAGCGGGTCGAGGACGAACAGGAAGGTGCGGGCGGCCCGTGCGTACCGGAGGGCGTCGGTGTCCTCGCGGTTGACGAAGTGTTCGCCGGCGGTGTCGAAGAGGTGCAGCAGGCGCGGGGGTCGGTCACGGTCGAGGAGGACGGAGTGGGCCCGGTGCGGCGCCCGCGGAGTGCTCCGGGGGTGGCCGCGGATCTCCAGGACCTCGCGCTGCAGCCGGTAGCGCTCCGCCGTCTCCTCGTCGGCGAACCGGGCGTGCGCCCGGCCGTCGGGGTCGGGCCGCTGGAGGACGGCGAGCATCGCGGCCATCAGCTGGGTCTTGCCGGCGGCCCGGCCGCCGATGAGCGGCAGCGCGTGCTCGGCGAGCCGGCCGGTCTCGGTGCTCAGCAGCCGGCCGCAGTGCGCGTGGCAGCAGTATCCGGGCAGCCGGTAGCGGCCTGCGAGCAGGGTGGTGGGCAGCCGCTCGTCGCACCGGCAGCGGCGGCGCAGGACGCCGTACCGGCCGGGCCGCAGGTCGCTGTGGCGTCGGCGGCAGGTGGGGCGGGAGCACTCGTACTCGGGGCGGCGCACCCGCTCGAAGCAGTGCGGGCAGAGCACCCCCTGGCGCAGGTGCCGCACGGTGAGGGCCGCCCGGTCGAGGCCGGCGAGGAGGAGCGCGGCGAGCCGGGCGCCCGCCCCGAGCAGCAGGACCGCCAGGGCGTGCGCGAGCAGCGCGCCGCCCAGCACCGGCAGGGTGAGCAGGACGGCGGCCGCCACACCGGTGTAGCCGGCCAGCGCGAGCACGGCGTTCCGGTCGATCCGCAGTCCCTCGGTGACGGCCCGCAGGGCGTCGGCCGTCAGGCGGCGGTGGGTGCTCCGGCCGTGGGCGGCGACCAGTCGCAGGTCCCGCCGCGCGGGGCCGAAGGCGTACGCGCGGTACGCGGGCTGCCGCTCGTCCTCGGGGCGCGGGAGGGGAAGGGTCTGGTACTGGGGATCGGTCCGGCGCAGCACGTCCGCCAGCACCCGGCCGCAGGAGCGCAGCTGCTGTTCCAGCAGTCGCAGGGCGCGGGTGGCCGCGACCAGCGGGGCGAGCAGCACGGAGACCGCGAGGCGGGCGAGGAAGCGGACGAGGGGGACGAGCAGGTCGACGAGGACCGTCAGGAGTTCCTCCAGCGCGTTCACTCGGCCGCCTCGGCACGGCGCGGTTCGGGGTCGGCGGGCGGAGCCGGGGCGGGTCGGCCGCCGCCGCCCGGCTCCGGCCGCCGGCCGGCCGTGAACGGGGCGGTCAGCCAGCGGGCGACCCGCTGCGGGGCGTTCGTCCGGCGCTGGGCGAGCCGCCGCTCCAGCCGGTCGGCCTCGGCCGGGGCGTACCGGCGCAGGACACGGGCGAGCCGGGCCACCTCGGCCGCCGGCCAGTGGTCCCGGGCGTGCCGCAGGGTGGCGACGACCGTGTCCAGCTGGGCCCCGGAGGGGTGGTGGTGCGCCAGGTAGGCGGCCGCCGCCGCGAGGTGCCCGAGCAGGAGGTCGGAGGGCGGGTTCGACCGGCCGACCCGGGCGGCCTCGGCCCGGATCCGCCGCAGGTGGGTCTGCGCGCTCCGGTCCTCCATCCGGGGCAGGCGGGCGGCCAGCAGATCCGGCCGGGCCACCGGACGGTCGGCCAGCCGGCCGGGGAGCCGGCGGCGCAGCACCGCCCAGGCGGGCTGCCACAGGGTCGGCGGCGGATCGTCGAGCAGTTCGAGGAGCTGCTCCGCGCTCCCGGCCCGGTCCAGTCGGTCGCGCAGCCACAGGGTCCGGGCGACGCAGGCGGCGGTGTCGGGATCCGGCCAGGCGTCCCGGGGCGGGGCGGCGAACAGCTCGAACAGGCGCAGGCAGTCGTCGAGGCCGGCGTCGTCGGCGATCCCCTGGACCAGGGTCCGGCCCAGCCACTGCCGGGCGCCGTCCTCCCAGCACAACCCGGGCGGCAGCTGCGGGACGAGGGCGAGCGCCGCGGTGTGCGTCCAGTGCCGGTGCGGCGACCAGAGGCCTCGCAGCAGCGGGAGGTCGAGCGGGGCCTGCGGGCCGCGCAGCGCGAGGACGCGCAGCAGGGTGGCGGCGGCGAGGTCCGGGCGGCGGTGGGCCCGGGCCACCAGGTGGTGCTCCAGGAGCCGGTCGTGGCCGGCCAGGTCCTCCTCGCCCAGCAGGTCGGGCGGCAGGCCGAGGAGGAGGTCGGGGAACTGGGCGGGGCGCGCGGCCTCCAGCCCGGCGAGGGTCTCCACCAGGCCCTGCCGGAACTCCGGCCACTGCCGGGCGGCGGCCGTCAGCAGCTCCTCCATGCCGCGGAGCGGACTGCCGGTGACGGTGGCGCCGAGCAGGTCCCCGGTGAACTCGGCACTGCGCCGCACGAGTTCACCGCTCGGTGGCCGCAGCGCGGCGGCCGCCGCCCAGCCGAGCAGGCGCAGCGCCCCGGCGGCGTCCGCCTGCCGGAACCGGGCGAGCCAGCGCCCGGTGATCCTCCGGCGCCGGGCCGGGTCGGTGAGCCGGACCGGAGGAAGGGCCCGCTCGTCGCCCTGCTCGTAGCGGAGCATGTCGGCTTCGAGTTGCTCGTCCAGCAGTTCCTCGGCGAGTTCCGGGTCGTCGCCGCGGGCGGCGGCCCGGCCGAGCGAGCGCAGCTGCTCCCGGTCCAGGCGGTGGCGGCGGTGGACGTCGCGGACCGCGGCGGTGACGGCGGTCGGCGGCGGCGCGTCGGGGCCGGTCAGCCAGGCGGTCAGGGCGGTGAGGTCCGCGCCCGTGAGGCGCCTGCCGCCGGCGGCGGCCGCGGCGGCCGCGGGGCCGTGCCAGTCCCCCGCGGTGCGCTCACGGCCGCTCAGGTAGTCGGCGGCCCAGGACCAGAGCGCCCGGGCGGAGCCCGGGCCGACCCGGGCGAGCAGTGCGGACAGCGGGTGCACGGGCAGCTCCGGGGCCAGGCCTCGGACGAAGTCGACCAGGTAGTAGGCGTCCTGGTCGTCGGGGCCCAGGTCGATCCGGTTCTCGGGCAGGCCGCCGATCAGGTGCAGCCGGCCGCGCCCGGGCCGGTGCAGGTAGGTGGCGAAGGAGAGCCGCCGGGCGAGCGGGGGCGGCAGCAGGAAGCAGACCGCGGCGAACCAGTGCGCGATCCGGTCGGTTCCGGTGTCCACCACCAGGACCGACCGGTCCTCGGCCAGGGCCGTCCTGGCGGCCTCCAGCAGGGCGGGCAACAGCGCGACGTGCGGGTGGGAGGCCACGAAGCGGTCGACCGAGCGCGGGGTGAGGGGGCCGGCGGCCGGCGGGGCCGCCAGCGCCGGGAGGCGGGTGCGGTCGGCCGGGCGGGCCGCCCAGACCGGCGACTGCCAGAGCTCGATGCCGAGCAGGCCGCCGCCGTCGCGGGTGAAGTCGGGGCTGGCCAGGGCGTGGGCGAAGTAGTTGCCGAAGCGCTGGGAGGAGTCCCGTCCGGCGTACCGGACCCGGGCCGCCAGTGCCGTCGGGCCGGGGACGAAGACCAGGTTGACCGGGCAGCGGGCGAGTTCCTCCGGGGTGTGCGAGGACAGCAGCGAGGGCGGCGGCTCGTAGGCGGTGAGCGCCTCCACCTCGCGCATGGTCTCGGCGGACACGTCCGCGCTGACGGCGTTGAACTGGTAGCCGGCGAAGCCGCTCAGGCCCTGCTCGCACGAGGTGTAGTAGAGCTGTTGGAACGGCATGTCACCCCCGCCCCCGGCGGGGCACGGCCCCGAACTCGCTGAGCAGCCACAGCAGCGGGTCGGTGACCCGGTACGGCTGGATGCCGGTGGGCGCCACCAGGGCGTCCGGGGTCGGTCCGGCGCCCAGCGCGGAGACCCCGAAGTAGCGGTAGCGCCGGTAGTGGGTCGCGAGGTCCTGGTCGATCCGCACGCCCTCCCACTCCTTCAGCAGCCGGCGGACCTCCTCGTGGACGTCCAGGCTGTCGGCGGTGTCGAAGCGGTCCCCGGCCGGCGGGTGGCCGCGCAGCGGGCTGCCGGGGTCGAGGGTGTCCCAGAAGGCGTCGAGCTTGGCGAAGACCACCGCCAGCGGGGTTCGGATCAGGCCGGAGGAGCCCTTCTGCCGGGCCATCAGCATGTTCGTCACCCGGCTGAGCACGTTGACCGGCTCGTCGACCCCCTCCGACCCCGGCAGTACGGTGCCCGGCCGGGCCAGCGGGCGGGCACCCGGCATCTGCAGCGGGTCGAGGATCAGGATCACGCCGTCGGCGTTGGCCAGGTAGCGGGTGTTCAGCTCGACGTTCTCCCGCGAGTTGAAGTCCTCGCCGGCCGTGTCGAAGAAGGAGAGCACGCTGTGCCGCGGCCGGGAGCGGTTCAGCCGGCCGCGGCTGCGGCTGAAGCGGAACACCAGCGGCTCCACTCGCCCGTCGTTGGCGGCCGCGGTCCTCGTCCCGTGGAACAGCCGGCCGTGCCGGTAGAGCTGCTCCTCGTAGTCGCTGCCGAACCGGCGGATCGTCAGGTCGTCCGAGGCCATCAGGGCGGTGCCGAGCCCGGCGCCGACCCGGTTCATCAGCTCGTGCAGCAGCACGGTCATGTAGACCGTCTTGCCGGAGGCCTTCGCGCCGACCATGGCGATCAGGCGGTGCCCGACCATGCCGAACTGGACCGGCAGGGTGCTGTGGCAGACCGGGCAGATCCGGTACGTCGTCTCGGCCGCGCAGGCCGGGCAGACGGCGGTGGGCTTGCGCCCGTCGGCCCGGAAGGCCGGGCCGACCTCGCCGCGCCGGCCGGTCCGCTCGGCGAGCACCGGGTCGCGCTCGAACGCGCACCGACGGCCGGTCGGGCTGGGCCGGCCGCTGCACCGGAACCCGATGTCGCGGGCGGCGAAGGTCTCGTAGCAGTAGGGGCAGACCAGGTCGGCGGCCATTCAACTCACCTTCAGCCGGTGCAGGGAGGCCGGGCGCAGCTCGGTGGCGGCGTCGTCCGGGCCGAGCGGCAGGCAGATCAGCCAGGAGGGACCCCGGGTGGCGGGGAGGGGCAGGTCGACGGTGAACGGGATCCGGGCCTCCAGCCGGCGGGCGGGCAGTTCGCGCAGCACCGTCCCGTCCGCGGCGCCGGCCGGGCAGATCCGGCCGAGGCCGTGCACCACCTGGAGGGCCGGCAGCTCGCAGGGGGTGTCCGCGACGAAGGTCAATCGGGCCGTCCGGCCGCGCAGGCCCGGCAGGCCGCGCCGGACCACGGCCTCGTAGCGGACCAGGGGCGGCCGGGCGGGCAGGATCAGCGCCGACGGTTCGGCGAGCGGATCGGCGGGGTGCGGGGTGAGCGCCGCCACGGTGACGGTGACGGCGCCGCGGCCGACCCGCAGGTCGAGGCCGCCGTCGTGCTGGTAGGACCGGCGGCCGCAGCGGACGTCCCCGGTCCGGGGCAGGCCGCCGGGGTCGGGGGCGTCCAGCGACCAGCGCACCCGGGCCTCGCGGCTGTCGGGGGGCCAGGCCCAGACGAGCAGGAGGTGGTCGTCCCTGCGAGTGGCGCGCAGCTGCGGGACGGGGACGGGGTGCAGGGCCTGGTCGGCGGCGGGGGGAGCGGGAGCGGTAGGCGGTTCGGGTGTCCGGGGCGGTGCCTGCTCCGGTCCGTGGTGCGGCGGCGCGGCGGCGGTGTCGGCGTTGGTGACGGCTTCGGCTTCGGCGGCGTCGGGCGGCCGCTCGGACGGCCCGGGCCGGTCGGCCCATGGCCGGTCGCGCCACGGCTCCTCCTCCGCCGGTCGCTCCTCCGCCGGCCTCCGCTCCCCCGGTCGCGCCGGTCCGGGGGCGGTGGTCCCCGGACCGGGGCGCCGCCCGGCCCGGGATGCGTTCGGCGCCCGTCGGCCGCCGGACCCGCCGGAGGAGGTGTCCCGCCCGCGCGGGTCGGGGTCGTCGTCCGTCGGCCGGGGCCGGGTCGCGGCGGGGCCGGTGAGCACTCTGAGCAGTCCGAAGTCCCCGGTGAGCGCGAGTCCGCTCGCCACCGCGGCCCCGGGTGTCCGCGAGCGCACGGTGAGTCCGAGCCGCTCCTCCAGCCACTCGGCCGTTCCCGGTGCCTCGCTCAGGCCGCCGGCCAGCAGCAGGGTGCCCGGGACGTCCCAGCCGCGGTCCTGGACGGTCTCCAGCAGGGTGCCGACCGCCCCCGCGCCCAGCTCGCGCAGCGGCTCGACCAGCGCGCGGAGGGTCTCCCGGTCGAGCGAGACCTCGTGCTCCGCACCCTCCCAGGGCACCCGCTGCCACGCCTCCGGGGCCTCGTCGAGCGCGAGCCGCAGCCGCTCGGCGGCCGGGAGCAGCGGCCCGACCGGCCCGTCGGGAGAGCCGAGCCGGCGCAGCAGCTCCCGGGCGACGGCCTCGTCCCAGTGGTCGCCGCCGAGGGGTTGCGAGACCGTCTCCAGGACGCGCACGGTCCGGTCGCCGTCGACGGCGAGCAGGCTCAGGTCGGAGCCGGTGGCGCCCTGGTCGTACACCAGGACGGAGAGGCGGGCGCCGTCGCGGACCGCACCGTAGTGCAGCGCCGCCGCCACCGACTCCGGCAGCACCTGGCCGACCCGCAGGCCGGTCTGCTCGGCCGCCCGGCGCAGGGCCGGTTCGCCGCCCCCGCCGGCGGGCAGCGCGAGCGCCACCTCCTGCGGGGTGCCGCCGCCGCACTCCCGGCTGCGCCGGGCGAGTGCGGCCAGGACGACACCGGTGAGCGCCTCGGGCCCGAGCGCGCCGCCCCGAGGTCCGGCGGGGAGCGGCGCGTCGGCGAACGGATCGTCGGTGGGCCGCCAGGCGCCGGCGGGCCACGCGCCGGCGGGCCGCTCGGCGGTGCCCGTGAAGAGCCCGGCGCGGGCCGACCGGGCACCCGCCGTCCGGGCGGGCCGGGGGCCGTCCGGGCCGGTGACGTCGACGGTCGCCGGGACATCGGTCGCGCCGGTCACCACCGGCGCGCCGTCGGGGCCCGGCCAGGCGATGCGGGCGTAGCTGTCCCCCAGGTCGATGCCGTGCATCAGGGTGTCCCCCCGTCCCCGTGCCGATCCGGCTCCCTGCCGTCGCCCTTGACGGCGACGGGGGTCACGCACACCGCGCCGTCGCCGTCGATCGCCAGCCGGATCGCGCTCCCCCTCGGCGGCGCGTGTCCGATGACGTACCGCACGACGGCGCCCAGGACGGGGTCGAACTCGTTGCGGATCTGCCGCCCGCCGTAGGCCTGCCGCTCGGGGTCGGCCATCCGGCCGGTGATCCAGGGGTGGATGCTCTCCGTGTCGGGGACCAGCCCGATCCCGTGGCGTTCGTCCAGCGACTCGGCGAGCTGGTCGAGCAACCGGTCCGCGATGCCGACCACGTGCTCGGTGCGCAGCATGTCGAAGACCACCACGCCGGGCTTGAGCCGGCCGTAGATCTCGGGGCGGCCGATCGCCCGGAACTTCTCCTCCACGGCTTCGGTGAAGTGACGGCGCAGCACCTCGTACGGCAGGTCCCCGCCGTGCTCGGCCAGCAGTCCGGGCAGCCCGCCGGCGCCGGTGTTGGAGGTGAAGATGATCAGGCTCTGGGAGAAGTACGCCGTCCGGCCCTGCCCGTCGGTGAGCCGGCCGTCCTCCAGGATCTGCAGGAACTTGTCCAGGACCGCCGGGTGGGCCTTCTCGATCTCGTCGAAGAGCAGCACGCTGAACGGCCGCTCCCGCACCCGCCGGGTGAGCTCGCCGCCCTGGTCGTAGCCGATGAAGCCGGGCGGCGCCCCGGCCAGGCGCTCGGCCGCGTGCTCCTGCTGGTACTCGCTCATGTCGAAGCGCGCGTAGGCGCTCGGATCACCGAAGATCAACTGGGCCACGGACTTCGCGAGTTCGGTCTTGCCGACGCCGGTCGGGCCGACGAAGAAGAACGAGCCGCGCGGCCGGGCCGCCCCGGATCCGCCGAAACCCACCCCCACGAAGGCGGTCTGGAGTGCGCCCACCACCGCGTCGACGGCGGTCCGCTGTCCGATCACCCGGGTGCCGAGCTCCCCGGCGGCCTCGGCGATGGTCCGGCGGTCGATCTGGCTCCACGGGTCGACGTTGACGTTGATGCGGTGGCGCTCCAGCAGCCGGCCCGGCTCCCCCACCGGGGTGCGGCGGATGTGCGAGGTCCGCGCCAGCGCGTCCAGCTCCCAGCCGGCCATGCCGTCGGTGGCACCGACCAGCGCCTCGAACCCGGCCGGGCCGGCCTCCGCGCCGCCGTTGAACTCGCCGCCGATCATGGCGAACCAGCGCCGGCGCTCCGCCTGGTCGGGCGGGCCGATGTGCAGCACCACCGTGCGCGGGTCCTCCCGGTACAGCCAGGCGGGCAGTCGGGCGAGGTCGCCGACGACGGCGAGCACCGCGTTCCGGGCGGGCGACCGCGCCGGAACGGCCGCCCCGGCCGGGCCGGTGCCGGGGTGCGGCAACGGGGAGACGGCGTCCGACATGGCCGCGCGCAGGTGCAGGTGGCCCTGGGTGGAGGAGGCCTCGTTCAGCGGCAGGGCGAGGTCGATGTCCTCGAAGACGAAGGCGACGGCCGCCTGCGGGGAGGCCGCCAGCCGGTGGGCCTCCGCCAGCGCGTCGTCCACCGAGGCCAGCCGGCGGGCCGGGCGGGCGGCGAACAGCCCGCCGGAGGCCGCCCGGCGCAGCTCGCCGCGTCTGGTCGCGGGCTCCTGGGCCGGGGTCTGCGCCGGATCCCCGGCGCTCCCCGGCCCCGGTGAGGGGCCCCGGCCCGGGCGCCCGGCGGCGTCCGGGCCGGGGTGCGCGGCCGAGTCCCCTGTGCCCGGCCGTGCCGAGGCGGCGGCCCTCGCGGGCGGCCGCCGGTCCAGTGCGGCGAAACGGTCCTGATCGCCGTCGAGCGGGAAGGTGAGGCCGCCCACCGGGTCCCACCAGGCCACCGTGCCGGCGCCGCACCCGTGCAGCGCGTGGGCCAGCACGGTGCGGAACGGGACCGGGCGGCCCCGCCACCACCAGCGGTCACGGACCTGCCCGGTGAGGATCACCTGACGGCCGCGCCAGAGCTCCCAGCGCAGGGCGGCCACCCAGAGCGGCGCCTCCTCCCGGGCGACGCTCCGGCTGCCGGCGGAGCCCGAGCCGGCCGCGCCGGGTACGCCGGGTGCGCCTGCGGCGCTCATGCGGTGCCCCGCGCCGTGCCCTCGGAGGTGCCCCTGGCGGCGCCGCCCGGCCGGGCGGCGCCGCCGCCGCGCGGCGGTTTGCCGTCCCAGTCCAGCTCGCCGGGGTGGTAGCCGCTCTCCCCCATCGCCTCGTGCACCCGGTCCAGCAGCGCCTCGGTCCGGTCGCAGGTCACCTCGCGGCGCTCGGGCACCACGACGACGTCCGACTCGCCCTCCACCGTGTAGCTCAGGACCGGTGTGCCGTCGTTCGCCGTGCCGACGCTCGTCTCGTAGCGGGCGCCGTTCGGCCGCTCGAAGACCAGCACGAACTCCTGCCCCAGATCGCCCCCGCCGGTGAAAGCCAGCCCCTCACCGGCCATCGCCTCCTTCAGCACCTCGGCCAGCTCGGTGCGCCGCTCGAACGCCAGCAGCAGCTCGTCGAGCCGGGCCTCCACCGCGGGCAGCAGCCGCTCCAGCTCCTCGACTGCGGTCAGCGCCGCCCGGCCCCGGGAGTCCTCGACCGCGCCGGTCGCCCGGTGGACGGCGGTGAGGAGGCGGCCCTGCAGGTCGGTCTCCCCGAAGGCGGCGGCGTCACGGGCGGCGTCGCGCGCGGTCTGCTCGACGACGGCCAGCCGGTCGGCGGCCTCCGCCAGTTCGGCGGCGAGCTCCGCGGCCTGCCGCTCGGCCTCCGCCCGGAGCCGTTCGGCGGCCTGCTCCCGTGCCCGGCGCTGCTGTTCGGCGGCCTGCTCGTGAGCCCTGCGCTGCCGCTCGTCGGCCTGCTCCCGGGCCCTGCGGTGCCGTTCGTCGGCCTGCCGCCGGGCGGCCTCGGCGAGGGCGGCGGTGCGGGCGGTCTGCACGGCGACCGCGTGGCGGGCCAGTTCGTGCTCGACGGTGCCAAGGAGCGCTTCCACCCTGAGCGTCCGGTGCTCTGCCGCCGCCTGTCGCAGATCGCCCAGCAGCTCGGCGCAGCGGCGCCGCCCGGCCGCGTCGACCTCCGCCCCGGTCTCGGCCAGCAGGCGGAACTGCCGCTCCAGCGCGGCGATCCGGTACTCGTGGCCGGCTTCGGCGGGCCGCTCGTGGTCGCGGCCGGCCGACCGCAGCGCGACGGCCCGGCCGCGCAGCTCCTCGACCTCCGCCCCGAGCCCGGCGTCCGGACGGTGCCGGGCGCGGGAGCGCAGCTCGGCCAGCCGGTCGGCCAGCTCGCGCACGGCGGCCGGGTCCGCGGCCGTGCGCGCCGCGTCGATCAGGGCCTCCACCTCCTCCAGGCCGCGGGCCGCCGCCGCGCCCTGGGCGTCCAGCGCCGCCGCGACCCGCCCGGCCCGTTCCGCCTCCTCCCGGTCCCTCCGCTCGGCGGCCCGGCGGTCGGCCTCGGCCAGCACCTTCGCCCGGTGCTCCCGCTCGCGGCGCTCCGCCTCCTTCCGGGCCTTCTCCCGGGCGGCGGCGCGGCGCTCCGCCTCGGCGCGGGCCCGGGCCCTGGCCGCCGCGCGGCGCGCCCGCTCGCGGGCCCGCTCCTGCTCCAGCCGGCGCCGCCGCTCGGCCTGCCGCCGCCGCTGCGCGGCCTCGGCGGCGAGCCGCGAGGCGCCGACCGAGACGCTGCTGTACATCGGTGATCCGCTCACCGTCCCCCTCCTTCGGTGTGCCGGCCCCCGCCGTACGGGGCCTCGGTGCGTGGACCCGGGGTGTGCGGGTCCGGCGTGTGCGGGTCCGGCGCGTGCGGCGCCTCGGTCTGCGGACCCGACGTGTGCGGACCCGGTGCGCGCGGGTCCGACGCGCGCGGCCGCCCGCCGCCGGGCGGGCCGGGCGGCGGCGGGGCGGTGCGCAGGGCGAAGCCCCGGGCCTCCACCCGCCGTTCGATCTCCTCCCGGAAGCCCGGCACCGCCGGCACGCCGGCCCAGGAGAGCGAGCCGTCGAGCCCCACGCAGAACTCGATCCCCGCCCCGGTGTCGGGCTCCGCCGGCAGCTCCGAGTAGCGCCGCGACAGCCGGTGCACCCGTTGGTTGGACGACCCCCGCCAGCGCACGTCGGCGTGCAGCGCGGCCACGTACGGGCCGTCGACGAGCAGGTCGAGCCGGTCCAGCAGTCCCCGCTGTGCCGGAGTGCCGCGCCGCAGGGTCTCCAGGCGGAAGCCGGAGTACGCCATCGCGGACAGCTCGGGCCGCACCTCCCGCAGGCCGTCGAGCAGCGCGACCAGCGCCCCGGCCTGGGCGAACGGCTCGCCGCCGGAGACGGTGACCCCCTCGATCCCGCTCAACCCGGCCAGCCAGTCGATGAGTTCGGCGACCGGGCGGCCCGGCCCGTCGGTGAACGGCAGCGTCTCCGCCGCCACACAGCCCCGGCAGCGCAGCGGGCAGCCCTGCACCCAGAGCACCGCCCGGTGGCCGGGCCCCAGGACGGAGCACCGGTCGAGCGTGCGGGCCACCGAGAGCCGCGGGTCCGTTCCGTTCACGTCGTCCTCCACGCGGTGTCCGCCGCCCGGGGTGCCCGGGGCGGTCGTCGGCCGGGCGCCGCCCCGGCGGGCGCGGCCGGGTACTCCTCGCCGCCCCGCCGCGCCAGGTCGCACCACGGGCACCACGGCCGCTCCGCCGTGTACACGTGGCGGCCGTTCTCGGCGCAGTCGCGCAGCCGGCCGTCCGCCAGCTCCGCGTGCAGGACCGCCGCCCACGCGGCCGCCCGCGGCCGGTCGCCGGGAGCGCTCCGCCCGGCCGGTCCGAAGGCCGCGCGCAGCAGGGCGGCGACCCGGCCCGGCAGCAGGTCGGCCGGCGGCAGCGGGCCGGGCAGCGCGACGGACCGGTGGTCCGTCAGCCGGCAGCGCCCGTGCACCAGGTTGTCGTCCAGCGAGACGTACCGGCCGCCGTCGCCGGGGTGCCCGGCGAACGGGTGCAGGCCCGCCATCAGCAGCCGGTGCACGACGACCGCCAGGACGAAGTCGTCGCCCGCCCGGGACGGGGCCGCCTCCGGGGCCCCCACCGCCTCCGGCGCCGTGTACCCGGCCGTGCGCACCCCGCAGCGGAACACCCGGCCGCCGTCGGCGAACTGCCAGGAGTCCACGTCCGCCATCCCGACCTCCCCGTGCCCGTCCACCCAGAGGTTGTCCGGCTTCAGATCGCCTACCAGGTACTCCTCCGCGTGCAGGGCGGCCAGCAGCGCCGCCAGCCCGGCCGCCGCCCGCAGCGCGGTCTCCCAAGTGGCGCCCGGCAGGCGGCTCCGGCGGCCGTCGGAGGACAGCAGGTCCTCCAGTGGCCGGTACCGGCCGCGCAGATCGCTCATCAGGTAGCCGTGCACGCCGCCGCGCACCGTGGTGACCGGAACCCTCGGCCAGGCCACCCCGCCACCGGCCCCGTCGAGCAGCCGCACGGTGCGGGGCTCGTGCCGGCGGCGCACCAGCCGGGCGATCCGGTCCCGGTACGCGGCCGGATCGGACGGCCGCGGCACCAGCTTGGCCACCAGGGCCGGGACGTCCGCCACGGCGTAGACCACCCCTTCCCCGCCCCGGCCGACCTCCTCGGTCAGCCACCACTGCCGGCCGTCCTCGGCCACCACCCTCAGCGCCACCGGGCACCGCCGGGCGGCCGGGCGCGCAGTGCCGTCGGGTGGTCGCCGGGGGCCACCGCCCATCGGGCGGGGGCGCTCACCGGTGCTCCTCTTCCAGGCCGTCGAGGATGTCGGTGTTCGCCGCGTAGTCCTCGACCTCGGCGGAGACCTCCTCGGCCGTGCGGTGGCCCGCCCGTTCCGAGCTCAGGAACACGACGTCGAGGATCCGGCCGAAGTCCAGCCCCGCCAGCAGGTGGGTCGCCCGCGGCGCGAGGGCCTCCAGGACCTCCAGGTCGGCCCCCTCGACCCCGATCACGAAGAGGAGGCACTCGCCGGCCTGCTCGGCCTGCCGCAGCTGTTCGGCGGTGGCCGCGACCTCCGCCGCGTCCAGCCGGGCGCCCGACGCGTCGCTCGGCGCGCCGTCGGTGATCAGCCAGATCAGCGGCCGCAGCACCGGCACCCGGCGGGCGGCGAGGTCCCGGTAGCGGCGGCGGGCCAGGTCCAGGGCGAACCGCAGGGCCGGCACCAGGCAGGTGAAGCCCTCCGCCGTCAGCGCGGGCGGCCGCAGCTCGTCCAGCGGGCTGAACAGCGCCTCGCCGTCGGCCTCCTCCGGCGCGCGGAAGGCTCCCGCGGAGGCGTCGAAGACGCGCACCCGCGAGTCGAACGCGACCAGGCAGACCCCCACCCTGGTGCGCAGCCGTTCCCTGGCCCGGATCGAGTCGAGGCCGCGGGCGAGCGCCCGGTTGAGGTCGGCGATCGGCGGGGCGTCGGCGGGGCGGTTCATCGAGGCGGAGGTGTCCAGCAGCACGATGACCGGCTGCTGTTCGTCCCAGCCGCTCCCGGGAGCGGCTCCGGGGGCCGTCCGGCCGGTGGCCGTCGTCATGGTGCGCCCACCGCCCCGGACGCCTCGGACGCCCCGGGGTCGCGGAAGGCCCCGTCACGGTCGGCGGCATCGCGGCCCGCCTCGTCGACGGCGCCGACGAAGCGGGCGCCGACGCTGTCGACGGAGTCCTCGCCACGAGGTCCGGGCGGCACGACCGCCGCCCGCAGCGGGGCGAACAGCCGGTTCACCTCCGCCACCCCGTCCGGGGTGTCCAAGGCGTGGACGGTCCCGGGGTCGCTCTTCAGCACCCCCTCGCCGCAGCGGTCGCCGAACAGCACCAGGGCCTCGCGGGGCCGGTGCCGCCGGGACTGCCACACCAGGCCCTGCGCCTCCGGCACCCGGGCCCGCAGCTCGGCGGCCCAGCGCCGGGTCTGCGCGTACCCCGGGCCCTCGGTCTCCAGCAGCCAGGAGTCCTGGCAGACCGCGGCGAGGTCCTCCTCGCTGACCAGCTCGACGAGGCACAGGTCGACGGCGGTGTGCAGCATCGTCAGCGAGCGCTGCGCGACCGCCCGGTAGGGGATCAGCCGCATGCCGGTGTCGGCGTCGAAGAGCATCGCGCGCAGCAGGACCTCGGCCAGCGCGGTGGCCGGCTCGGGCGCGGCGTAGAGGAAGGAGTAGGGGTCGGCCATGGTGCCGTCGAAGCGGCTGCCGCCGAAGTGGGAGTCGGCCGGCACCGGGTTGAAGCCGGCGCCGGGGCGACCGGTGCGGTGGCAGCGCCAGAGCTCGGTGCCGGCCGGCAGGGTCCGCAGGTGCGGGCGCATCCGGAAGCCGTCGGAGTCCTGGGGAGGCGGGTACGCGGGCATCAGTCCCCCTCCACCACGGACAGGGCGGCCGCGGTCAGCAGCTCGTCCGAGACAAGTCCGAGCAGCGCGGCCGGGGTGCCGCCCAGCCAGCTGTTGCCGGCGAGCCACCAGTCGGCGGCGCCCCAGGGGTCCTCCTCGGCCAGCAGCAGCCGGTTGATCCGCGCGACGACCGGCAGCAGGCCGCGGCCGGTGGCGGTACCGGAAGCGCCGGAAGCGGAACCGGGACCGGAGCCGGAACCGGCCGCCGCGTCGGCGAACTGGAAGGCGGGGTAGCGGTGTTCGCCCGCCTGGTCGACCAGTCGGATGACCAGGCCGGAGCCGGCCAGGGCCGCCGCGTCGAGACCGCGCGCGTCGAGTTCGGCGCGGCCGAGCGAGGGCGCGGCCAGCAGTCGGCGCTGCGCGGCGGCGATGATTCCGGCGGTGTCCGGCGCGGCGTCCGGAGGAGCCGCACCGCGGCGGTCGTCCTCGCGTTCGTCGGCGCGGCCCTCCGCATCGCCCTCCGCGTCGCCCTCCGCGTCGCCGTCCGCACGGCCGGGACCGGACGCGGACGCCGCGAACGCGGACGCGGCGTCGGTCTCCGCCAGCCAGGCCAGCAGTTCCCTGGCCAGCTCGGCCGTCGGCCGCGGGTCGGCGGCGACCGCGCGCAGGGAGTTCAGCCGCTCGCGCACCGGGTGGTCCAGCGGCAGCGACATCAGCGTGAGCTTGACGCCGTGGAACGCCCTCCGCGTGGCCGACCCGTCGCCCCGCGCCTCGGCGAGCGAGGCCAGCCGGGCCGCCAGTTCCGTGCGCTTCTCGTCGCTCAGCGCCGCCCACACCCCGGCCCAGTGCCGCCGAAGCAGCGCCATCAGCGCCTCCGGACTCATGCCGTCCCCTCCTGTCGTTCCGCCGTGTGCGCAGGCCCGGCCGGCCCGGCCGTCGTGGCCGTCGCGGCCGTCGCGGTCGTCGCGGTCGTCGCCGCGTCCGCGGCCCCGGGGTGCCCCTGGTGGATGAAGGCCGCCCAGAGCGGCAGCCGGTCGAGACCGGGCTGCGAGGCCTCGCGCCGCAGCTCCCCGCCGAGTCCCTCGGGGGCCTCGCGGTGCGGGTCCAGCATCCAGAGCTGGGCCGCGCGCAGCGCGTCGGCCGGGCTGAGCCCGGCCGACGCCACGTGGTGGTGGAAGACCGCCATCATCAGTGCGGACGCGCCGTCCCTCGTCGTCCAGCGCGAGCCGACGACGTCCTTCGCGCCGCTCGCCAGGAACGCCGTGGCCAGGGTCAGCGCCTCGTCGTGGTCGCGGTTGGAGAGGTCCGTCTCGCACGCGCTCAGGACCACCAGCGGCCCGCCCCGGCCGGCACCGGCCTCGGCCGGACGGTCCAGCAGGCGGGTGACGGTGAGCATCCCCGGGTCGGCGGCGCCGCCCGGCAGGCCCGCGCGTACGGGCGGCCGCGTCGGACCGGGGTCGGCGAGGCTGAGCGCGGACACCGTCGGGCGGACGCCCGCCTCGCCGTGCGAGGCGATGTGCAGCAGCGAGAGCGGCGGCCGCGCACCCGAACCCGGGAGCAGCGCGAGCATCTCCTCCGGCGTCCCGGGACCGACCCGCTCGCCGTCCAACCCGTAGTACTCGCCGTAGAGTTCGGCGTCCGGGTAGTAGCCGTCGCGAAGCGCGAGGACCTCCAGCTCGGCCCGGGTCAGGTCCATCTGCGGGTCAGCCACCAGCACGGGGCGGGCCCCGGGCGCGAGCCGTTCGCGGGCCGCCGCGCGCAGGAACTCCCGGCCCGAGGCCGCGTACGACAGCACCATGAGCTCGCACGCGTAGCGGTGCCGGTCCTCCTCCGGGAGGCGGGCGGCGTGCCAGGGCACGGCACCGAGGTTCCCGCAGGGCACCAGCACGATCCGGGGCGGGCCGGGCCTCTCCCGGTGCCGGTCCGGATTGGCCTCCAGGCGCTCGGCGACACCGAGGAGGAGCGGGGCGACGACGGCCGGCCAGGCCCAGTCGCACAGGTCGGAGAGGGCCTCCTCCCACGGTGCCTCGATCGCCTCGACCGCTTCGACGGCTGCGGCGCCCTCGGACGCCGCGCGGCGCAGCCGGGAGCGTTCGGCCGACAGGTCGAGGAAGGACTCCAGCGGCGCGCGCCCGGCCTCGGCGAGCAACGGCAGGCCGAGCACCCCGGGCTCCAGGTCCGGCCCCAGGACGATCGCCATGCCGGGCATCCCCTCCGTGCCCGGCAGGAGGTACACCAGGGCGTCGGTCTCGCCCGGCCGCAGACCCGCGTTCAGCTCCGCCAGGGTGGGCGGTTCGAAGAGCCCCGCCCCGCCCCGGAGCGCGTCCAGGGCCCGTCGCCGCAGCAGGCTCGGGATCGGCTGGTCGGCGGCGCGGTCCCGGGCGGACTCCGCCTGCCGCCAGGCGTCCGCCAGCTCCTGGTGGCCGCGGGCCGCCAGCAGCTCCGGCACCTCGGCCGAGGCCGCGGCCGCCTGCAGCACCAGCGACCGGCCCAGCTCCAGCATGGTCACCGCGCGTTCGGCCAGCCCCTGGGCCCCGGCCCACCGCGCCGCTTCCACGGCGCGCGAGGCTCCCTCCCGGGCCCTCAGCAGCCGGTGCTCGGCCCCGACCTCCAGCAGCACGTCGGCGGTCAGGACCTCGAAGGACTCCACCATGGCCCGCGCCGCGGCCGCCCGGTCGCCCGCCTCGGCGTCGTCCCGCTCGCGGTAGGCATCGGCGAGGGCCCAGAGCAGGGTGGCGTGCTGCCAGGTCCCGCCGTCCGCCGCGTCGCGCCGGGCCGCCTCCAGCTCCTCGACGGCGCGGTCCTGGTCGTCGCGGGAGCGGGTGAGCCCGGCCTGCAGGTGGCTGGCGAGCGCGCGGCCCGGCAGCATCCGGCCGGCGCCCGCGAGCAGGCTGGGGGGCTGCTCGGAGGGCTGCGCGTCCAGGTGGGCGCGGAGCGCCTCCGGGTCGCCGTCCAGGAAGGCGCGGACCGCGGTGAGGCTGAGGCGCAGCGGTTCCAGCAGTCCGCCGTGGCCCGTCGATCCCTCCATGAGGTCGAGGGCCTCCTGCAGGTGGTGCATGCCGGTCCGCAGCGCCGTCGTCTCGTGGGTCAGCTGCCAGAGGTCGTAGTGGACCAGACCGAGCATCATCAGTGCGTTGGCGAGGGCGTCGTGGCCGCCGGGCAGGCCCTCGCGCAGCACCCGGAGGTCCTCGATGCAGGACAGCACGCCGGCCCGGTCCTCGACGCGCTGGAATCCCGCGCTGCGCTGGCCGATGACGATGATCCGCACGTGGAGCGCGAAGGGGTGGGAGCTGTCGCCCAGCTCCTCCAGCACCTCGGTGAAGTGCCGGTTCGCCTCCTCCTCGTCCTCCAGGTTCCCGCCGAGGAAGCGGGAGAGGACCAGGAGCGCGGGGTCGACGGCGCCGAGCAGCCCGCGCCACTTGTCGCCGGGGGGCAGACCGTCGGCGGCCTGCCGCATGACGCCGAGGGCGTCGGCGAGCATGCCGTGGTCCCGCCCCTGCATCGCGGGGACCAGCGTGGCCACGGCGTAGGTCAGCGCGTCGTACGCCGCGTCGGCGGGCCCGTCGGTGCTGTGGGCCCGGCCGGCCCGGACGCGTCGGGCGATCTCGGCGAGCTGCTCGGGTGCGAGCGAGCCCGGGATCGCCACGTCGACCATGGCCAGCGCCATGGCCGTCATCCGGTCGACGTCCTCGCGCTCGGCCTCCGGGTCGAGCGGCGGTGCGGCGGGTCCGGGGGCGGCGGGCTGTTCGGGCGGGATCGGGACGGAGTCGAGGAAGCCCATCAGCATGCGGACCTGCTGGAGGCCGGGGAAGTCCGCCGGAAGGCCGTCGATCAGCGGCCCGATGCCGGCGAGGAAGTCGGCGGCGCTGCCCTGGGCCAGGCCGAGCGCGGAGGCCATGGTGTCCAGCTTCAGTCGCAGGTCCGGCGGCAGCGGGGCGTCCCGCAGGTCGCCCAGCAGCTCCCGCAGCTCGGCGAGCACCGGCCCGCCGGGGTCGAGCACGGCCGGGTTCTCCGCCTGCCAGGCCATGACGGCCGCGAAGCCCCCCTGTCCGCCGACGGGAGCGGGAGCGGGTTGCGGGAACAGCAGGGTCGCGAGGTACAGCGCGGTCCGGTGGGCCTCCCATCCCGTGAGCGACACCTCGCAGGCCCGTGCCTCGCGCAGCAGCCGCTGGGCGCGGGGACGGTCGGCGGGCTCCTCGCCGCGGTTCAGGTGGCGGACGGCGAGCAGTCCGCCGAGCCGGGCCGCCAGCAGCGGCCTGATCGGCTCGTCCGCCCCCAGCAGCCCCTCCAGCTCCGCGAGTTCGCCGATCATCCGGTCGTGGGCCGCCGGGTCGTCGAGCCGCAGCCGGGGCGGTCCGGCCGGGTCGGGGAGCAGCAGCGCCTCGGCCCGCCCCGTCGCGTCCAGGGCCCAGGCCCGCACCCCGGACAGGCCGCCCCCTTCCGTCAACTCCGGCTCTGGAAGATCGTTCTGACCAAGCGTCATTGCGTGACTCCGTCATCCGTGCGCCTCGTGGCGTCCACATCATGACCCGGCACGCAGCCGGACGAACCCCGCTCGGGGCCGGCGACCCGATCTCAACCGGGAATCAACCGCGCTCCGCCCGCCGCCGACCCGGGACCAGCCGCTCGACGTCACCGGACGCAGCCCTCGCGGCACGATGCCGCCCTCGCGGGCCACCGCGGGCTGCTCCTGCGGACACGCGTCCGGCTGCGGCGCCACGGACCGCGACGCATAACGCCGGATTGCAGATCGATCACCTTACATCGGACTTTTTACGCCAATCATATGTAGTCGTCCCGATCTGTGATACATCAGTGCGATCGGGTTGCTCTCGTCCCACAGCCGGGGGCACTGGACGCCGATCCGAGGGGACGACACATGACACTGCGTAGGCCCGGCCGCCCACGTCGGGCGAAGCCAAGAGCCGCTTGGAGCGGCGGAGGACGTGCGGGAAAGCGGAGAAGGCGTAGGCCGTCGCGGCTGCTCTGCGTCCTGGTCGGCATGCTCGTGGCGTTCACCGGGTTCGGGGTGAGCGGGACCATCGGTGCTGCGCCGGCCGCCGAGGCCGCGCCGCTGTCGACCTTCTCGAAGACGGGCTTCGACGTCACGAACCCGTCGACGGCGACCGCCACGACCGCCGGTTCGGCCAGGCCCGGGGACACCGTCAAGTGGGTGCTGGACTACAAGAACGGCACGACCACGGACGCCGACGTGTCGATCTCCGACCCGATCACCGGCGGACAGACCTACGTCGCCAACTCGCTGCAGCTGCCGCCCGGCTTCACCGGCTCGGTGGCGAACGGCACGCTGACCGCGAAGGGCCCCGTCCTGCAGGGGACGACCTCGGCCGCGTCGCCCGTCTTCAGCTCGCAGCCCGTCAACTTCAACACCCCCGGCGGTGACGGCTACTCGGTCGAGGGCTACAAGAACAACATCTACACCGTCTTCCACCACAACAACTCCGGCACGGTCGTGTTCTGCGCGACGCTGGCCGGCGCGGTCTGCCCGGGCTGGCCCGCGCTCTCGACGTACGTGGACCCGAAGGCCGGGACGCCACTGGGCACCGGGACCGCCGGCGCCTACTACACCGCGCACATCAACGGTTCGTTCATTTCCAACGGCCGGTTGTACTGGCCGGTGTCGATGAACCTCGAATACGGGATGCAGTGCCTGGACCTGGACGCCCGGGTCAGCTGCGGCTACACCCATCTCGGAACGAGCCCGGCCGCCACACACGTCCTCGCCGGCGACGGCATCGCGGCGGCCGACGGCAACTACTACTACCTGGCCCTCGGCGGCAACCTGCACTGTGTCGCGCCGGACGGCACCGCGTGCGGCGCCGTGAACGTCACGGTTGGTGGGATTCCCGCAACCGGGTACAGCTTCGAGGTGGGGACGTACGGCCGTTACGTCTACGTCACGTACATCAATGCCGCGCGGACCAGCGACTACCTGTCGTGTTTCGACACCGCGACCCGCCAGCTGTGCGCGGGCTTCCCGATCGCGACCGGTGCTCCGCAACCCGTCGGCTTCAGCAGCGAGGTGTTCCCGGTCGTCTCGTCGAACGGCGATCTCCTCGGAGCCTGTGCGGTCTACGGCTCGGTCTGCTACGCGCCCACGGGCGCGGCGCTCGCGAACCCGTGGAGCCAGCGGATCTACTCCTACGGGGCCTCAGGCCAGGGCTACGGCACGGGTGTGCTGGTCGGGACGAAGTACTACACGGGCAACGCCAACCTGGTGGACTGCTACGACTTCGCGCAGCCGCTGGTCGCCGGCAAGGTCCAGCCCTGCACCAGGTTCACGACCCGTCCCCCGAACCTGCGCAGCTACACGGTGCGTCCCCTGGCGAACTTGCCCGGCTGCTTCGCGTCGAACGGTGACGGCGGGCGCATCGGCATCTTCAACGGCGAGACCGGCACCCCGTGCGCCTCGGCGTCCCGGAGCGTGCAGCTGACCCCGGACGTCTACTACTGCGACGGCAAGTCCGGGCACACCACCTCGTGGGGAACCGTTTCGCTGCCCGGCCTGGACGGCTCGCAGTACTACGGCGCCACCCTGACGCTCACCGGGGCCAACGGCGCCCCCGTGCCGGGGTGGACCGACGTGCCCTTCCCGAGGTCCGGCCCCCAGTCCATCGACATCTCCGCGCTCCCCGTCTCCGGCAACACCGCCTCGCTGACCGCGACGGTCGGCCTGGCCGCGGTGAACAACGCCACCGCGGTCGATGCCGCGAAGGTGAAGGTCACCTGGGCCGGCGACAGCGTCCAGGTCTGCTACCGCACAGTCGCTCCGCCGGTCTCCTGCCAGCAGACCCTGCCGGTCACCAACAACGCCACCGCCGTCACCACGGCCGGTGGCACGAGTGACGCGCCCGGCCAGACCACGGGCACCGTCACCTTCAACGTGGCCCCGTCGGCCGAGCAGTGCATGCTGCACCTGACCAAGACCGCCAACCCCGCGACCGCCAGACCGGGCGATCAGGTGACGTACACGATCACGGTCACCAACACCGGCACCCAGGACTACGTCGCCGCCAACCCGGCCTCGCTGAGCGACAGCATCACCAGGGTCCTGGGCGACTCCACCTTCGATACCGCGAGCCTTCAGGCCTCTGCCGGGAACGCGAGCTACGACCCGGCCGGCAAGGTGATCGGCTGGTCCGGCCCCCTCGCGGCCGGTGCCACTGCCACCATCACCTACACGGTGAAGGTCAACGACCCCGATACGGGTGGCCACCTGATGGAGAACCGGGTCGTCACCCCGCCGGGCGTTCCCTCCAACTGCGCCGCGACGTCCACGGACACCGCCTGCGCCGCCACCGTCCCGGTGCAGTCCCTGCGGGTGGTCAAGTCGACGCCGGCCACCAAGGTGACGGCCGGCGCGAAGGTCGACTACACGGTGACGGTGACCAACACCGGCGCCGCCGACTACACCGCTGCCGCCCCCGCGTCGTTCACCGACGACCTGACCGCCGTCCTCGACGACGCCGCCTACAACCACGACGCCGCGGCCACGGCCGGCGCCGTGAGCTACGCCGCGCCGACGCTCTCCTGGTCCGGCCCCCTGCCCGTGAACGGCACCGTGACGGTGACCTACTCCGTGCGCGTCGACGACCCGGACACCGGTGACCAGAAGCTGGACAACACCGTGGTCACGCCGGCGGGCTCGGGCGGCAACTGCGCACCCGGCTCCACCGACCCGGCCTGCCGCGTCCAGATACCGGCCAGGGCGTTCTCCCTCGTCAAGACCGCCTCCAAGCCGACCGCCAACCTCGGCGACTCGGTCACCTACACCCTGAAGGTCACCAACACCGGCGCGTCCGACTACACCGCCGCGGACCCGGCATCGTTCACCGACGACATGACCGGCGTGCTCGACGACGCCGCCTACAACAACGACGCGGCGGCAACAGCCGGTGCGGTGAACTACGCGGCACCGTCCCTCACCTGGTCGGGCCCCCTCGCCATGGGCGCGTCGGCGACGGTCACCTACACCGTGACCGTGAACACCCCCGACAACGGCGACCGCCTGCTCCACAACACGGTCAGCAGTCCCCCGGGTTCGGGCGGCAGCTGCGTCCCGGGCAACACCGACCCGGCCTGCCGCAGCGACGTGCCGGTGCCGGACGACCCCAAGCTGACACTGGTGAAGTCGGCCTCCGCCGACACGCTCGTCGCCGGTGAGCAGATCACCTACGAGTTCGAGGTCAAGAACACCGGCAACGTCACCCTCACCGACGTGAAGATCACCGAGGGCACGTTCACCGGCGGCGGCACGCTCGGCCCTGTGGTGTGCCCGGCCGAGGCCGCCTCGCTCGCACCCGGCGCCACCGTCACCTGCACCGCCGACTACACGGTCACGCAGGCCGACGTGGACGCGGGTTCGGTGAAGAACACCGCCACCAGCACCGGCACCCCGCCACGCGGCGCGCCGCCCGTCTCCCCGCCGTCCGAGGTGACGGTGACCGCGACCGACGCGCCGGGTCTGTCCCTGGTGAAGTCGTCCTCGGCCCGCACGCTGGTCGCGGGCGAGGAGATCGTCTACACGTTCGAGGTCAAGAACACCGGCAACGTCACGCTCAAGGACGTGAAGGTCAACGAGACCGCGTTCACCGGCTCCGGCGCCATGTCGCCGGTCACCTGCCCCGCCGAGGCCGCCTCCCTGGCCCCGGGCGCTACGGTGACCTGCACCGCCACCTACACCGCCACCCAGGCGGACGTGGACGCGGGATCGGTGAAGAACACCGCGACCGCCACCGGCACCCCGCCACGCGGCGAGCCCCCGGTCACCCCGCCGTCCCAGACCCTGGCGACGACGGCCGACAAGCCCGCCCTGACCCTGGTCAAGACCGGCCACAGCAGCAAGCCGGGCGAGCTCGTCGTCGGTGAGCAGGTCCGCTACGACTTCGCCGTCACCAACACCGGCAACCTCACCCTCAAGGACGTGAAGGTCAACGAGACCGCGTTCACCGGCTCCGGCGCCATGTCGCCGGTCACCTGCCCCGCCGAGGCCGCCTCCCTGGCCCCGGGCGCTACGGTGACCTGCACCGCCACCTACACCGCCACCCAGGCGGACGTGGACGCGGGATCGGTGAAGAACACGGCCACCGCCACCGGCACCCCACCACGCGGCGCACCCCCCGTCTCCCCGCCGTCCGACGCGATCGTCCCGGCACCGGAGAAGCCGGCCGTGGCGCTCGTCAAGACCTCCTCCACCGGCACCCTGGTCGCCGGCGAGCAGATCACCTACAAGTTCACCGTCACCAACACCGGCAACGTGACGCTGAAGGACGTCAAGGTCAACGAGACCGCGTTCACCGGCAGCGGCAAGATCGACCCCGTCACCTGCCCCAAGGAGGCCGCCACCCTGGCACCCGGCGCCACCGTGCTCTGCACCGCCACCTACACGGTCACCCAAGCGGACGTCGACGCCGGTTCCGTCAAGAACACCGCGACCGCCACCGGCACCCCGCCGCGCGGCGAGCCCCCGGTGTCGCCGCCCTCCGAGACGACGGCGACCACCACCGACCAGCCCGGCGTGTCCCTGGTCAAGTCCGCCACCACCGGCCAGGACGACAAGCTCGTCACCGGCGAGAAGATCACCTACAGCTTCACCGTCCGCAACACCGGCAACGTCACCCTCAAGGGCATCAGGATCACCGAAGGCCAGTTCACCGGCCACGGCAAGCTCGACCCGATCACCTGCCCCAGGGAGGCCGCCGCCCTCGCCCCCGGCACCACCGTCACCTGCACCGCCACCTACACCGTGACGCAGGCCGACGTCGACGCCGGCTCGGTGAAGAACACCGCCACCGCCACCGGCACCCCGCCCCGCGGCGAGCCGCCGGTGAGCCCGCCGTCCGAGGTGGAACTGCCCCAGGCACCCAAGCCGGCCGTGGCCCTCGTCAAGTCCGCCCAGACCGAGAAGCCCGGCAAGCTCGTCACCGGAGAGAAGGTCGCCTACACCTTCGCCGTCACCAACACCGGCAATGTGACGCTGAAGGACGTCACGATCAAGGAGGGCGCCTTCACCGGGCACGGCAAGCTCGACGCCGTCACCTGCCCGAACGGTGTCGCTTCCCTGGCCCCGGGCGCCACCGTCTCCTGCACCGCCACCTACACCGTCACCCAGGCCGACGTCGACGCGGGCACGGTGAAGAACACCGCCACCGCCACCGGCACCCCGCCGCGCGGCGAACCGCCGGTCTCCCCGCCCTCCGACGTCACCATCCCCTCCAACGGCAAGGGCGCCCTCAACCTCACCAAGACCGCCGACACCACCGACACCAACAGGACCGGAAAGAACGACACCGGCGACCGCATCGACTGGAAGCTCACCGTCGCCAACCAGGGCACCCTCACCATCACCGACATCAAGATCGACGACCCCACCGCCGGCGAGGTCACCTGCCCCAGGACCACCCTCACCCCCGGCGAGACGATGACCTGCACCACCAAGCCGCACACCATCACCACCCAGGACGCCGAACGCGGAAAGGTCGTCAACACCGCCACCGCCACCGGAAAGGCCGGCACCACCCCCCTCACCTCCCCCGAGGCCACCGCCACCGTCAAGGTCGAGCAGGGCAATCCGGCGACGCCCGTCGGCCCCGCGGCCGCCAAGCCGTCCGGACCGTCCGGCATCCTCGCCCACACCGGCACCGCCGTCCTCACCGTGCTGGGCATCGGAGCCGCGCTGCTGATCGTCGGCGCGCTCACCCTCGGCCTCAGCAAGCGCCGACAGCGCAACGACTGACCGACCCGACCACATGACCCCCGCGCCCGCCGGGATCACGGAACCCACCCGTGACCCCGGCGGGCGCTTCACATGTGCGCCGACCGGGCCCGCCCGACGCGCCGACCTCGCCGTGGGCAGGGAGGCGCGTCCGAGCCGGAATCCGGACGGCTGCGAGACCGGTCGGCGCCCGTTCGAGTGGAACCGGGAGCCCCGTCCGACGCGGCCCGGGCTACGCCGGAGGGGCGGGTGACGACACTGGATGGTTCGCCCGAGAACTGTTCCGGCAGGGCATTCGGCGCCTGGTCCCGACGGCCCCCGTGAGAGAGGAGCGTGATGACGGTTCCCGCTGTGACGCAGGAGATCGAGGACTTCGTCGACCGCTGTGTGCCGTTGACCGGCTTCACCGCGTTCGACCTGTACGCCACCGGTATGGCAGAGCGTTACCTGGACACCGCCCGGCAGCAGGTGGGGCCAACCGCGTTCGCCGAGTTCTGGACCGCGTGGTCGGCCGCCGTCGACGCACACGGCGGCCCGCAGGACCTGTCACCCGTCCACCTGGAGGTGGCCCGGGCCCTGGCGTACCTGTGGCTGACCGGCGCCTGGCCGCGCCTGGCACCGGCCGCGCACGCGGCGCTGCGGCGGCAGATGGCGAACGAGGAGTTCGTGGTCGCGCCGGAGGCGTACGTCGAGGGTCTGGTGTGGCGGACCTTCCACGGGCATCCGGCCGGGGCCAAACCGCCGGGCTTCGGCACCTGGTCGGTCCCCCCGCCGCCCCAGCCCACCGCTGAGGGGCTCCGCCAGGACCTGGGCCTGGACGAGAAGCCGGTGTTCCGCACCGGGCTGACCGAGGAGGTCGCGCTGGACGCCGTACCCGTCCACCTGCTGCCCGGTTACCGCGCCTCCCGCGCGATCCCGCCGTCCGCCGTACCGACCGCCGCCGCCGCCGTACGGTCCGACGCCCCGCAGGAGGACGCATGAGCGACACCCTGAACACCGTCAGCGCGGACGAGGCCGTCCGCCGGCGTTACGACGTCGTCATCGTCGGCGGCGGCTGGTCGGGCAGCCTGATCGCCAAGGAGCTCGGCGACCTGGGCTGGAACGTGCTGATCCTGGAGGCCGGCAACGGCGGCACCGAGACCTGGCCCGGCTACCTCGGCTCGCTCTCCACCTTCCACTCCGCCGTTGCCAAGGTGCCGAACTCCGCCTACCGCCGCAGCGTCGCCGCGCCCTACCCGGATGTCCTGGACCTCGCGCCGGTGCGCGATCCGAAGCCGGGGCAGCCGGAGTTCACCGCGAACGGCTACTTCGTCCAGAACGGCCGGCTCCCCTACGGCACCGACTATCTGCGGGAGTTGGGCGGCACCGCGATGCACTGGCTCGGGGCGGTGCCGCGCATGCACCCCGAGGACTTCGGCACCGAGCAGTACGGCTACGGGCGGAGCTGGCCGATCGGCGCGGAGGACCTGCAACCCTGGTACGCGCGGGCGGAGTTCGAGATCGGCGTGGCCGGGAACGCGGACGACCAGCGTGTGATCGGCGTCGTCACCGGCGACGACTACGTCTATCCGATGCACCAGATCCCGGCCAGCTACATCGACCGGTACTGCCAGGACCTCGACGGCGCGCCCATCCGGGACGACGTCACCGGGCAGACCTACGAACTGCACGTCCGGAGCCTGCCGCAAGCCCGCAACTCGACGCCCAACCCGGCCTACTCGGAGGTGCCGTACCGGCCGGAGAGCGCGGTGGGCCTGCCCAACTTCGGCGAGCGCTGCGTGGGCAACGCGAGCTGCGTGCCGATCTGCCCGGTGCAGGCCAAGTCCCATCCGCTGCGCCAGCAGGCCCGGTTCGCGAAGACCGTCTCGCTCGCCACCCGCTGCGTCGCCACCCGCGTCCGGCTCGCGGGCGCCACCCGGGGCGGGCGGGTGAGCGGGGTCGAGTTCCGCACGTACACCGACCCGGCGTCGCCGGTCGGCCGCCCGTACGTGGTCGAGGCGGACCTGGTGGTGCTCGCCGCGCACGCCATCGAGAACGCCCGCCTGCTGCTGTTCTCCGGCCTCGCCAACGGCAGCGACCAGGTCGGCCGCAACCTGATGGACCACCCCACCATCCTCAACTGGGCGCTCGCCGACGAGGCCCGCGGGCCGGTCGGGCCGTTCCGCGGGCCAGGGCACACCTCCGGGTGGGAGGACTTCCGGTTCGGTGACGGGCGCGCCACACGCGCGCCGTTCCGGATCGAGATCGGCAACTGGGGCTGGGGCTGGGCCACCGGCGCGCCGATGAGCAACGTCGCCACCGCCCTCGGCATCGGCGGCGACGCGACGGGCGAGGTGCGGCCGGACGGCGTGTTCGGACCGGAGCTGCGCCGCCTGCTCGGCTCCGCCCTCGGACGGCAGCTCCAACTCCAGATCGCCGTCGAGCAGTCGGCGAACCCGAGCAACCGGGTCACCATCGACCCGCGCTACCGCGACGCCATGGGCAACCTCCGCCCGGTCATCACCTACGACCTCGACGAGCACACCCGCGACGGCCTGTTCGCCGCCCGCATCGTGGCGGGCCGGATCTTCGACCGGCTCGGCGCCACCGACTACACCGACCACTCCCCGCGCGACGGTGTGCCCCCGCTCGGCCACTTTGTGCACACCGTCAAGGGCGAGACCCTGGACCTGGCCTACAGCGGCGCCGGCCACGGTGCCGGCACCCACATCATGGGCAGTGCCGCCGCCACGTCCGTGGTCGACGAGTACCAGCGCACCTGGGAGCACCCGAACCTGTACGCCGTCGGCTGCGGCAGCATGCCCTCCATCGGCACCAGCAACCCCACCATCACCATGCTCGCCCTCGCCCTGCGCAGCGCGGAGAAGATCCACCGGGACCTGCTCCTCGACCGGCGGCCGGCCGACCTGCGCGGCACACGGAACGCGACCGAGGAGGTACCGGCGTGATCACCGCACTCGCACTGGACAAGGCCGGCTTCGGCGTCCCGAAGGACCTGGACGAACTGCGCACGTACCTCCAGGCGGCGCTGGAGGTGGAACACCTGACCATCCCCGTCTACATGACCGGGATGTACACCATCCGCCCCGGCACCAACCGCACCGCGTACTACGCGATCCGCGCCGTCCTGCTGGAGGAGATGCTCCACATGACGCTGGTCGCCAACCTGCTCAACGCGGTCGGCGGCCGCCCGGTGGTCGATTCCGGCGTCGTCGCCGAGTACCCGGCCAAGCTGCCGTTCAGCGGTGACGGCGTGCCCAGGATCGGGCTGCGGCACTTCTCCCCCGAGGCGCTGGAGACGTTCCTTCGCATCGAACTGCCGAAGTCGATGGCTCCGGGCGGCGATCCGGGTTCCGGCTGGACCTCCATCGGCCAGTTCTACGACACCGTCCGGACCGGCCTGGAGCACCTCATCAGGACACTCGGCCAGGACCAGGTCTTCACCGGCGGACTCGAACGCCAGGTCGGCCCGGAGGACTTCTACAACTCCGGCGGCGAGGTCTTCCGCATCGACGGCCGCAACTCGGCGCTGGAAGCCCTGGAAACCATCACCGAACAGGGCGAAGGGGTGAGCGACAGCATCTGGAACAGCAACAACCGCTTCGGCGAACAGCGCGAACTCGCCCACTACTTCCGCTTCAACGAGATCTTCGCCGGCCGCGCCTACGGACCCGACGACCGCCCCAAGGACCCGCCCAGCGGCCCGCTGATCGACGTCACCTGGGACGACGCCTACCCGATCCACGGCGACTCGAAGGTCGAGGACTACAAGGAGCACGAGAACACCAGCGCGGTGTACGGGCAGGCCGTGGCGTTCAACGCCCGCTACGCCGTCCTGCTGGGCTACCTGAACTCCGCGTTCAACGGCCGCCCCCGGGACATGGCGCTCGCGATTCCCACCATGCTCGAACTGCGCGACCGGGCGGAGCAGCTCTACCGGAACCCCCACCCCGATCCGAGGTTCGCCGCCGAGGGCCGCTTCGCCAGCGCGACCTTCGAGATCACGCCGAGGGAGGACGGCCTCGCCGCCGAGGAGGTCCGGCGCAACATCCGGGCCGCGGCGCTCGAAGCGGGCGCACCGATCGACCTGTCCACCCTGGCCTCCGATTCCGCCGAGGCCTTCGCCTGACCCCGCGGACGCGTGCGGCACCGCTCGGACCCCGGTCCGGGCGGTGCCGCCGGCGGAGGGCCGCGGCCGCGCCTCGCCGGCGGCGACGCGGACGGTCACCGTCCGGGTTTCCCGGCTACGGCCCGGTGCGCCGGTGTTGACGGAACGTCAGCGCAAGAGCCGTGAGCGACAGCAGGATCACCACCGCCGCGTATCCGTCGGCGGTGCGGTGCAGGCCGAACCGGCCGGAGAGCGCACCGGCCGCGACGGCGGGCAGGCTGAAGGCCAGGTACCCGACGACGTACAGGGCGGCGAAGACGGCGGCCCGCTCCTCGGCGGCGGCCTGCGGGCCGACCGTGCGGAAGGAGCCCAGCAGGGCGGCTCCCCAGCCGAATCCGGCGATCGCGGTGCCGAGGAGGTAGGCGGCCGGGACACCGGCCGCGACGCCGATCAGGGTCAGTGCGGTGCCGGTGGCGAGTGCCAGCGAGCCGATGGCCATCGCCCCGTCCGGCTTTCGCGGGTGGAGGGTGAGCGAGCCGATCGCGCCCATGCCGGTGAGCAGGGCGATCACCACGCCGGCGATGACGTGGTTGTGGACGTGCAGGACATCGGCGCTCAGCGACGGCCCGAGGGACAGGGTGAATCCGGTGAGCGCCCAGAGCGCGACCAGGCCGGGCAGGACGGCGACGAAGTGCGGCTTGACCTGGTGCGGCACCGACACCCGCGGGCGGAGCGAGCCGAGGGCGCCGGGGCGGCGCGGCGCGGTCTCGGGCATCAGGGCGACGACGGCGAGGGCGGCCGCGAAGACGGACCCGAGCAGGACGTAGACCAGTGCGGTCGGCGCGGGGGCGTACTCGACGAGCAGTCCGGCCCCCAGTGCGCCGGACGCCAGGCCCAGGCACGAGAAGACGCTGTTGATCAGTGTTCCCAGGTGGGGACGGTGCTCGGGCTGGAGGTCGACCAGGCCGGCGCTGATGGCGCCGGTCGCGGCACCGGTGGCCAGGCCCTGCAGGGTACGGGCGACCATCAGCGATCCGATGCCGCCGGCGGTGGCGAAGAGGGCCATGGCGCCCGCTTCGAGCACCAGCGAGACGGCTATGACCGGGCGGCGGCCGACGTGGTCGGACAGCGCGCCGACCACCGTCAGGGCGAGCAGCAGGGCAAGGGCGTAGAGGGCGAACACCACGGTGACGGCGGCCGCCGAGAAGCCCCAGTGGGCCTGGTAGACGGGGTAGAGGGGGGACGGGGCGCTCGCGGCGGCCAGCAGGAGCAGCTGCACGCCTCCGAGCAGCCAGAAGGCCGCGGCGCGGGGCAGCAGGGGGCGCCCGGGCCGGCGGGGCGGGAGGGAACCGGTCATGGCTGAGGTCTCTTCAGTTCTGGCGGTGCGCGGCGCCGCACGACGTGATTCCTGCCGGGGCCGCGGCGCAGCGCGTTCGTACGGGGGGTGCGGCGGGGCAGTGGCGCCCCGCCGCAGCACGGTCGTTCCTCGTGGCGGTCGGGCGGGTGGATCGGGTCAGCCGGTCCAGTCCGCGAGGAAGTCGAGGAGCTCCCGGTTGACGACGTCGGGGCGCTCCTCGTGGCAGAGGTGTCCGCAGCGGGGAATCGGCACTCCGCGGACGTCGTCGGCCAGCCCCTTCCAGACGTCCAGGACGTCGTAGGCCTGTCCGACGGCGCCGAAGTCCTCGCCCCACATGGTCAGCACCGGGCAGTCGATGAGCCGGTAGGCGTCCTCGCGGTCCTGGGCGACGTCCTCGGCGGCCGCCCGGTGGTCCATGCAGGATCCGCGGATCGCGCCCGGCTGCCGGTAGGCGCGGACGTAGACGGCGACCTCCTCCGGGGTGAGCATGTCGGGGTCGTAGGACCAGCTGCGGTAGAAGTGGGTGAGCCAGGTCTCCTCGCGGCCCGCGATCAGCGCCTCGGGGAGGTCGGGCACGCCGAGGAAGGTGAAGAACCAGTACCCCTGCCGGGCGAGGGCGACGTCGTAGGTGTCGGCGACGACCCGGGTGGGGATGTTGTCCAGCGCCGCGAACCGGTCGATCCGGTCGCGGTGGTCCTTGGCGAACCGGGTGCCGACCCGCGCCCCGCGGTCGTGGCCGACCAGGGCGATGCGCTCGTGGCCGAGGTGGTCCATCAGCGCGGCCACGTCGTTGGCCATGGTCCGCTTGTCGTAGCCGGAGGCGGGCTTCTCGGTGTCGCCGTAGCCGCGGAGGTCGGGGGCGATCACGGTGAACCGCTCGGCCAGCACGGGTATCTGCTTGCGCCAGCCGTACCAGGTCTCCGGGAAGCCGTGCAGCAGGTAGACCGGCGGCCCCTCGCCGGCACTGACCCAGTGCTGCCTGATCCCGTTGAGCTCGGCGGTGTGGTGGGTGATGCCTGTCGGTTCGCTCATCGGGGCTCGCTCCTGATGTCGGTCCTCGCCGGTAGACAGATCTGTCTGATCCGCACACTAGACAGACCAGTCTGTCTAGTCAACCGGCCCGGGCACCGCGGGAAGAGGCGCGGCCGGGCGGCGCACCACGCGGCGGTACGGGGCAGCGGAAGCGGGCTACCATAGACAGATCGGTCTGCTTTGGAGGTGTCCCGTCATGACCACGAGGAGCGCGGCCAGGCCCACGGCCCGCGAACGCCTGCTGGCCGCCGCGGACGAGCTGTTCTACCGCGAGGGCGTGCACACCGTCGGCATCGACCGCGTCATCGAGCAGGCGGGTGTGGCCAAGGCGTCGCTGTACAACGCCTTCGGCAGCAAGGAGTCGCTCGTCCGCGCCTACCTGGAGGGCCGGCACGCGAGGAGCACCGCGCGGATCACCCGGCACGTCGAGCAGCGGGACTCCCCGTACGACCGCCTGCTCGCGGTCTTCGACGCGCAGAGCGAGCAGTTCGCCCGGCCCGACTACCACGGCTGCGCCTTCGTCAGGGCGAGCGCCGAGGCCCACCCCGGCGACCAGGTCGAACAGGCCGCGGAGGCCTTCCGCGCCTGGATCCGCGGGCTGTTCACCGATCTGGCCCGGGAGGCCGGGGCCCCCGACCCCGCCGTCCTGGCCCACCAGCTGCACCTGCTCTACGACGGCGCCGGGGTCTCGGCGGGCATGGACCGGGACCCGTCCGCGGCCGCGGCCGCCCGGGCCGCCGCGGCGGCCCTGCTCGACGCCGCGCTCGCCGGGCCCGGCGCCGACACGCGGGCAGCCCGCCGACGCGCCGGTGATTGAAGGCGATCGCACACGAACATAGAGTGGCGGCTCCTTCCCCTCCCGCGGGGAAGTGACGACGACTCACGGTGAAATCCCACCGGGTGCGAACCGGCGGACGCCGATCGGACCCATGGCGCCGCCCTCCCACATCAAGGGGCTGCCATGACCATGCTGCTGGTCCTCGGCGAGTACCGGATCATCGGTACCGAACCCGACGGCGACACCATCCACTTCGTCCCCACCGACCCGCTCGCCTTCGACCGGCTGAAGGACGCCCCGGTCGAGGTCAAGAACGGCGTCGCCAGGGTCAGGCTCGACGGCGTCGACGCCCTGGAGACCCACTACGACCGGACCGGGCCGCGGATCCGCCAACCCGCCGAGTTCGGTGACAAGGCCGCGCAGGAGCTCCTGACCTTCCTCGGCTTCGGCAACGTCCGGCGCGTCGGGCAGAAGGTCGTCTCCGCCGACCCGCCGCAGACCCCCGGGTGGATCCTCACCCAGGGCGGGGACCCGTTCAAGCGGTGCGTCGCCCTGCTCGGCACCGGCACCCCGCCCGGCGCCGACGGCACCGACCTGCAGGTCGGCGTGCCGCTGCTGCAGAGCACCGCCAACCACCACCTGCTCAGGACCGGCCTGGTCTACCCCGCCTTCTACGGCAAGCTGCCCCGCGAGCTGAGGGACGAGCTGGCCAACGTCACCCGCCAGGCCCGCGAGGCCGGCCTCGGGCTGTGGCCGTTCGACGCCACCACGGCCCCGAGCGGCGCCTTCGTCACCGGCCTGGCGTCCCTCACCGAGGTGGTCGTCCTCCCGAAGCTCTTCCGGCGCCTGGTCGACCACTTCAACCTGGTCGAGCAGTCGCTGGCCTGCTTCCCCGCCTACCTGGCGGGCAAGGAGGACAACGTCGAGGTCCTGTCGACGAGGACGAAGCAGCTGACCCTCGCACCGCTGGTCCAGATCGTCAACGGCTCGGCCGTGCGCATGCTCGCACAGCCCGAGGACACCGTCTTCTCCGAGAACTGAATCGGCTCAGGCGCCCGTCACCGCCGTTCCGGCCGCCGGCACCCGGCCCGGCAGGGCGCGGTCGGCCGCGGCCTGCACGGTGTCGAGGTCCTCGGCGGTCTCCGCACCGGCGACGGCGTCCGGCAGCGCGTCCTCCAGGTACCGCAGGGGGCGGTAGCGCAGGCCCAGGGCGGCCCAGACGATCAGCAGCACCCCGCAGGTGACGAGGAGCAGGCCGGTGCCGCGGCCGGGCCCGGTGCCGAGCACGCGCCCGACCGTGCCCGCCAGCGCCCCTCCCGGGTTCAGCAGGCCGGCGAAGGACTCGGCGAGGGGCGGGGCGGTGAGGAAGGACAGCGGGGTCATGGCGACGGCGAGCATCTGGTTGGTGGCGAGCACCCGGCCCTGGAGGTCCGGGCCGACCTTGAGCTGGATGATGGCCAGCCAGTGCGCGTTGAGGATGCTCATGGACGCCCACCAGACGAGTGCGCCCACGGCCGCCAGCGTCACCGAGGGACGCAGGCCGACCAGGACGACGCCCAGGCCGACGCCGCCCACGAACCCCACCATGCCGGTGGCCCGCCGCGCGGTGCCGCCCCACAGCGCCACGATCAGGCTGCCCGCCACGGCCCCCGCGCCGCCGACCGCGGTGACCACGCCCACCGCGGTGGTGCCGCTGAAGCCGAGCACGCTCGGGACCGTCAGCGTCACCGCGAGGGTGCCCAGGTAGTTCTCCACCATGAAGAACACGATCATGACCAGCAGCGGACGGCGCCGGGCCAGGAACCGCCAGCCGCCGACGACGGCCCGGCCGAAGGACTCCTCCCGCCGGCGGAAGAGCCGGTCGGGGAAGCGCACCCACAGCAGCGCGGCGAGGCCGACCAGGAACGTCGCGACGTCCACGGCCACCACCCAGGGCAGGCCGACCAGCCCGATCAGCGCGCCGCCGGCCAGCGGGGCGATCAGCGTCCCCAGGCCGGCGCCGAGGTTGGCCAGGCCGTTGGCCTGCACCAGGTACGGCTTGGGGACCAGTTGGGCGACCGCCGCCAGGTAGGCCGGTCTGCGGAAGGCCGTCACCAGTGACATGACGCCCACGATCAGACCGACCTGCCAGAGCCGCAGGCCGCCGCTCCACAGGGCGGCCACCAGGGACACCGTGGCGGCCGCGGAGACGGCGTCGCAGGTGAGCATGACCCGGCGGCGGTCGATCCGGTCCGCCACCGCGCCGCCCAGCGGCGCCGCGACGATCGCGGGGAGCATGGCGAGCATGCTGATCAGCGCGTAGTCGAGGACCCGCCCGCTGCGCTGGTAGGCCCAGACGCCGAGGGCGAAGGAGGTCAGCGCACTGCCGATCAGGGAGACCGTCTGACCCGCGGCGACCAGGTAGAAGTCCCTGAGGTCGCGCCGCGCCCTCCCGCCGACGACCGTGACGTCGGCGAGCGGCTCCGGCAGCCTGCCGCCGGCCCAGGCGCCCAGCCGCTCGCCGACCAGCGCGGCGAGCGCGGCGGCCTGGTGCTTGAGGAAGTAGTGGCCCGCCCGGGGGATGGTGGCCAGCTCGACCCGGTCGGCGAAGGCCCCCCACTCCGCGAACCGCTCCTCGTAGAGCTCGGTGGACCGGTCGCGTTCACCGATCACGCAGAGCACCGGGGCCCGCAGCCTGCGGGCGCCCGGGCCGGTCAGTTCGCCGGTGAACCAGCCCTGGGCCTGGTCCACGTCGTGCCGCAGGGCCCGGAGCATGGTCCGCTGGGCCGCTTCGGACGCCTCCGCGTCGCCGTCCTCGTCCAGGCCGCCGAGGGTGCGCAGGAAGTCCCGGTAGGCCCGGTCGGACGTCCAGCGGGTGGCCGGGAACCTGGTGCGCAGCCAGGTCGACAGGCGCCCCGGCAGCCGCGCGCCGGGAAAGCTCCCGCCGACCAGCAGGCCGGCCACCGGGACGCCCTCGGCCTCCAGACGCAGCGCCAGTTCGGCGGCGGCGGCCGAGCCGACGCAGTGGCCGTAGACCGCCACCGGGCCGCCTCGGCCGCCCGGGGCCCTTCCGGCGGCTTCGGCCAGCTCGGCGACGACCCGGTCGATCAGCACGGTCAGCGGGAGCAGCGGCTCGTCCGGCCGGGCCGGGTCGTGTCCCGGCAGTTCCACGGCCAGCACGGCCGCGCCCGGGACCGCCGCGGCCAGCTCCGTGGCGAGCGGGCCGTAGGAGGCCGCCGAACCGCCGCCGTAGGGGACGCAGACCACGGTGACGGTCGGGAGGCGGCCGGGCGGGGGGCCCGCCAGCCGGTGCAGCAGGCGGCGCTCGCCGTCGGGCCCGCCCGCCTCGGCCGCGTCGAGGAACGCGGCCAGCTCGCGGACGGTCGGCCGGGTGAACAGGTCGATCACCCGGAGCGCCGGGTCGATCGCCCGGACGGCGCGCACCGCCCGGAAGGAGTCGCCGCCCAGGGCGAAGAAGTCGTCGTCGATGCCGATGCCGTCGGCCGCGCCCGGTTCCAGGACCTGCGCCCAGGCCCGGGCGACGCGCAGCTCGGTCGGTGTGCCCGGGGCGGTGTGCCCGGTGCTCGCCGCCGGCTCGGGCGCGGGCAGGGCCGACCTGTCCACCTTGCCGTTGGGGGTGAGCGGCAGCGCGGGGAGCACGACGATCGCCGAGGGCACCATGTAGTCGGGCAGCCGGCCGCGCAGGGCGGTGCGCACCCGGGCGACGTCCACGGCGGACCCGGGCGCCGCGGGGGTCACCCAGGCGGTGAGCCGCGCGGCGTGGGCCTCGCCGACCGGCAGCACCACCGCCTCGGCGAGCTCGGGCCGGTCGCGCAGCGCGCCGGCCACCTCGCCGAGCTCCACCCGGAAGCCGCGGATCTTGACCTGGTCGTCGATCCGGCCGAGGAACTCGACCAGCCCGGTCGCGGTCAGCCGGACCCGGTCCCCGGAGCGGTAGCACCGCGTGGTGCCGGTCACCGGATCGGGGACGAAGCGCTCGTCGGTCAGGTCGGGGCGGCCGACGTAGCCGCGCGCCACACTCGGCCCGCCGATCCACAGCTCGCCGGGCACCCCGGCGGGCAGCGGCCGGCCGCCGGGGTCGACCACCCAGCAGTCCACGCCCGCCAGGGGCCGGCCGATCGGCACCGTCCCCGAGCGCCGGTCCGGCGGGGTCTCCTCCACGGCGCAGCCGAGCACGGACACCGTGGTCTCGGTGGGCCCGTAGTGCACCTGCACGGCCAGCCCGGGCCGCGCACTCCGGATCCTGGCCACCAGGTCCCAGGAGCACGCCTCCCCCGCGAGGACGAGCAGCCTGCGGGGCAGCACGCGGCCGAGGTCGCCGTGGGCGGCGAGCAGTTCCAGATGGCTCGGCACCATCTTGACCGCGTCGACCGGGTGCGCCGCCAGGTACGCCCCGTACGCCTCCGGGTCGGTCGCCACCTCGCGGTCCACCAGGTGCACCGTGCCGCCGGTGGTCAGCGCCCCGAACAGGTTGGTCATGCCGAGGTCCGCCGCGTGGGTCGACACCAGGGCGAACGAGCCGCCCGCGACGCCGGGTTCGGCCAGTCGCTCGGCGACGGCGTGCAGGTAGTGCACGATCTGCCGGTGCTCGACCGTGACGCCCTTGGGGCGGCCGGTCGAGCCCGAGGTGAAGATCAGGTAGGCCGGTGCGGCCGGATCGACGGCCACCTCCGGTGGCCCGCAGGGCTGTTCCGGTCCCCCGCCGGGCCGGTCCGTGGGCGCGCCCGGAGCGGACGGGCCGTCGAGGATCAGCAGCTCCGTGAGGGGGCCGGCCGGGTCCGCGCCGTGCCCCGGGAGGCGGTCCGGGAGGCGGTCCGCGAACTCCCGCTCCGCGAGGACGACGCGCGCGCCCGCCGTCGCCAGGATGTCGGCCAGCCGGTCGTCCGGGTACGCCGGGTCGAGCGGCAGGTAGACCGCGCCCGCCTTGAGGGCGGCGAGCAGGGCGACCACCAGCGGTGTCCGGCGGTCGGCCAGGACGGCGACCGGTTCCTGTGGTGCGACCCCGGCCGCGAGCAGCCGGTGCGCGAGCCGGTTCGCCCACCGGTCCAGCTGTCCGTAGGTGAGGTCGCCGTCGGGGCCGACGACCGCCGTCGCGTCGGGCCGTTCGGCCGCCCGGCGCTCGACCAGGGCGTGCAGCGGCCGGGTGAGGTCGAACCGCCGGCGCGGCCCGGACAGCAGCGGCCCGTCCACCGGTTCCAGCGCCACCTCGCGCACGGGGCGGTCGGGATCGGACAGCACGCCGTCCAGCAGGGCCGCGTACCACTCGGTGATCCGCCGCGCGGTGTGCCGCTCGAAGAGGTCGGTGCGGTAGATCAGCGACCCCTCGTAGGTGTCGCCGTCGCCGGTGGAGGAGGTGGCCGTGAACGCCAGGTTCAGGTCGAACTTGGCCGTCGTCGCCGGCGGGGCGAAGACCCTGGCCGCCAGTCCCGGGAAGCGCGGCGCCGCCGCCGGGGTGTCGATCACGTTGAGCAGGACCTGGAAGACCGGTGTGGTGGAGAGGTCGCGGGCCGGGCGCAGCCGGTCCACGATCCGCTCGAACGGGACCTCGGTGCGGGCGAAGGCCTCCAGCGCCACGTCCCGCACCCGGGCCAGCAGCTCCCGGCCGCTGGGCCCGCCCGACAGGTCGGTCCGGACGGTCAGGGTGTTGATGAAGAAGCCGATCGTGCGTTCGGTGTCGGGGTGCCGCCGTCCCGCCTCGGGCACGCCGACCGGCACGTCGTCGGTGCCCGACAGCCGGGCCAGCAGTTCCTGCCAGACGGCGAGCAGCACCATGAAGGGCGTGCAGCCGAGCTCGGTGGCGCGCCCTCGCACCTTGGCGGTCAGGGCGGGCGGCAGGATCACCGGCACTTCCGCGCCCGTCCGGTCCGCGACCGGTGGGCGGGGCAGGTCGGTGGGCAGGTCGAGGACCGGCTCCAGGCCGGACAGCGCTCGGACCCACCAGGCCAGGTCGGCCTCCGCGCGGTCCTCCTCCGGCCGCCGGGAGAGCCAGTGCGCGTAGTCCGCGTACTGGACCGGTGGCGGTGCGGGAGGGTCGGCCAGCCCGAGCCGTGCCGTGTAGAGCGCCGCCAGCTCCGCCACCGCCACCGTCCTCGACCAGGCGTCGAAGGCGATGTGGTGGACCGTCAGGGACAGCACGTGCTCCTCGGGGCCGAGCCCGAGCAGCATCGCCCGCAGGGGCGGCTCCACGGCCAGGTCGAACGGTCGGCGCTGCTCCTCCAGCAGGCGGCGGTCCAGCGACTCCCGCTCCCCCGGCCCGGTCAGGTCGGCCTCGGCCAGCGGCACCGCGTCCGCCGGGCCCGTCACGGCCGCCGGCTCGCCGTCGGTCTCGACGATCAGGCTCCGGAGGACCTGGTGCCGCTCGGCGAGGTCCCGCACCGCGCCCAGCAGCGCCGGGCGGTCCAGCGGTCCGCGCAGGTGCAGCGCGACCGGGATGTGGTACGCGGTGCTCTCCGGGTCCAGCTGGGTGAGGAACCACAGCCGTGCCTGGGCGGCCGACAGCGGGGCCGGGGCGTCCCCGTCCGGTCGGGCGGGGATCGCCGGGGTGCTGCGGGCCGCGGTGCGGCGGGCCGAGGCCAGCCGGGCGCGCAGCGCGTTGGCGAGCTGGGGGTCCCGTCGCTCGGCGGACACCTCGGTCATGCGGCACCGCCGGCGGTGACGGCGGCGGGGGTGGCCTGGCCGGCGGAGTCGGCGAGGTCGGCGGAGTCCGCCAGGTCGGCGAGCAGCAGGGCCTCCAGCGCGGCGGCGAAGTCGGCCAGGACCGGGTGCTCGAACAGCAGGCGCACCGGCACCGCGAGGTCCAGCGCCGCCATCAGCCGGCCGGCGACCCGGGTGGCCGCCAGCGAATGCCCGCCGAGCGCGAAGAAGTCGTCGTGGGCGCCGACCTCGGCGGTGCCGAGGACGGCCTCCCACACCTCGGCCACCAGCAGCTCGGCATCGGTTCCGGGGGCGGCCCGGTCGCGGCCGGGCCCGGGCCCGGGTGCCGGGAGGGCGCCGCGGTTCACCTTGCCCGAGGCCGTCAGGGGCAGGGCGTCGAGCACGACCCACTGCCGGGGCACCATGTGGTCCGGAAGGCGGGTGTGCAGGCGCTCCTCCAGCGCGAGCGTGTTGACGGCGTCCGGGGTCGCCGCAGAGGCGCCCGCCGCGAGGTAGCCGACCAGGTGGGCGTCCGCCCCCTCGCCGAGGATCACGACAGCCGCGTCCGCGACCGCCGGCTCCGCGCGCAGGGCGGTCTCGATCTCGCCGAGTTCGATCCGGTGGCCGCGCAGCTTCACCTGGTGGTCCCGGCGGCCCCGGAAGTCGAGCACGCCCCCGGACCGCCAGCAGGCCAGATCGCCGGTCCGGTAGCGCCTGCCGCCCGGCGCGAACGGATCGGCGGTGAACGCCGCCGCGGTCGCGTCGGGCCGGTTCCGGTAGCCCCGGGCGACGCCCGCGCCACCGATCCACAGCTCTCCGGTCACCCCCGGCGGCACCAACCGGCCCATGGCGTCCAGCACGTAGGCCGTCTCCCCGGCCAACGGCCGGCCGATCGGCACCGTCGCGCCGACAGGCGCCTCCACCCGCGCCATGGTCGAGTAGACCGTGCTCTCGGTGGGCCCGTAGGCGTTCCACAACTCGCCGGTCCGCGCCAGGAGTTCACCCGCCAGTCCGGGGTCCAACGGCTCGCCGATGCTGACGACGCGCACCCCCCGTCCCGACCACTGGGCGGCGACCAGCATCCGGAGCGTGGTCGGTGTGGCGGTCATCAGCGTCACCCCGGCCCGGTCGATGAACCGCGCGACGGCGTACCCGTCCACCGCGGCCTCGCGGTCCAGCACGGCGAGCCGGAGCCCGCAGCTCAGACCGACCCAGAGCTCGAACCCGAACACGTCGAAGGCCGGGGACGTCAGACCCAGCATCACGTCCTCGGGCCGGACGCCCGGTGTGATCCGCATCGCCGCGACGAAGGCCGCCAGGTTCGCGTGCGTGACCTCCACACCCTTGGGCAGGCCGGTCGAACCGGAGGTGTACAGCACGTAGGCCAGGTCCTCGGGCGCCGGCTCGGGCAGGCTCACGGGCCCGGGGTCGCTCGGACCGCCCAGGTCCAGGACGCCGGCGCCGACCGCTTCGCCCAGCGCGCCGGCCAGCGCGAGGGTCTCCCCCGCGGCGACGACCACGGTCGCCCCGGAGTCGGCGAGTTGGCCGCGCAGCCGCTCGACGGGCTGGTCCGGTTCCAGCGGGACGTACGCCGCCCCGGCGCGCAGGACGCCGAGCAGGGCCGCCGGCAGGTACCGGTCGCGGGGAAGGCAGACGCCGACGGTGAAGGCCGCCGCAGGTCCTGCCGCGGGCCCGGACGGTCTCGTCGCGAGCAGGGCCGCGGCCACCCGCCGGGACCGTTCGGCCAGTTCCGCGTAGTCGAGTTCGCCGTGCGGGTCGGAGGCGGCCACCGCGGTCGGCCTCCGGGCGGCCTGCGCGAGCACGGCCGCCACCACGGTCCGCGGACCGTCGGCCGGCAGCGGGACGCCGGTGCCCGCGGCGAGCAGGGCGGCCCGCTCCGCCCCGCTCACCACGTCGAGGGCCGACAGCGGCAGGTCCGGATCGGCCGCCGCGGCGCGCAGGACCCGGAGCAGCCGGTCGGCGAACGCCTCGGCGTCGGCCGGGCCGAACCGGTCCACGTCGTACTCGATCTGGAGCTCGGGCCCCCGCACCGTCTCGTTGACGAACACGGTCAGCGGTGCCTGCGTCCCACCGCTGCTCACCTCCCCGAGCAGCTCCAGCCGGACGCCGTCGCGCTCCACCGCCACCGGGAGGCCGGGCGGCTGGAGCGAGAGCACGACCGGGGTGCCCATCGTTCCCCGGGGGTGCTCGATGCCGGCCGCCTCGAAGGCGTCCTGCACGGTGAACCCCGAGTGGTCGAGGACGCGGGCGGTCGTGGCGGAGGCACGGCCGACGGCGCTCCGGAACGACTCCCCCTCCCGCAGTCCCAGCCTGATCGGCCTGATACCGACCAGCGGCCCGACTACCGCCTCCAGCTCGGGGTCCGCCCGGTGCGCCACGGCCGCGCCCAGGACGACGTCCGACCGGCCGGTGCAGGCGGCGACCAGCACGCCGAGCGCGGTCAGGAACACCGGGAACGGCGTGGATCCGCAGTCGGCCGCGAGCCCCCGCAGCACGGCCGCCGTCCCCGCGTCGAGGGGACGGGCCAGCCGTTCGCCGGCCAGTCGACCGGGACCGGCGGGCGCGGCGGAGAAGAGGTCGTGCGGCGGGACGGCGTCCGCCAGCTCCCGGGCCCAGAAGGCCCGCAGCTCCTCCACCCGGTCGGGGCGGGCGGCCAGCGCGCGCTCGTGCAGCGCGATGTCGCCCACCTGGACGGGCGGCGGTGCGAGGGCCGAGCCGCCGCCGGCCCGGTGGTCCGCCCCGCCGCCCGGAGCGTCGGCCAGCTCCGCCATCAGGACGCCGATCGACCAGCCGTCGAACGCCACGTGGTCGGTCACCACGACCAGCTCGGCGGCATCCTCGTCGAGCCGGAGCAGCGTGGCCCTGAGGAGCGGCGTCTCGGTGGCGAGGTCGAAGGCGTGGCTCGCGGCCGCGCGCGCCAGGTCGGCCGCCCGGCTCCCCCGCTCCGCCTCGGGCACTCCCCTGAGATCGTGCTCCTCGAACGGCACCGGGGCCGGCGGGCGGACCACCGCGACCGGTTCGTCGTCGACCGCCCGGCCGGAGTCGTCCACGCCGGAGCCGGCCAGCACGACGCTGCGCAACACCTCGTGCCGCCCGACCACCGCGTCCAGCGCGGCCCGCAGCCGCGCCGTGCCCGGCAGTCCGCGCAGGCGCAGCCGGAAGGCGATGGTGGTGGCCCGCTCACCGGACGCGACCTGCCGCAGCAGCCACATCCCCTGCTGCGCGGACGTCAGCGGGTAGCCGTCCCGCCCGGGGTGGCGGACCAGCGCGGGCTCCGGCGCGCCGCCCGCGCGCCCGGCCGACCCGCCGTGCAGCAGCGCGGCGAGTCCGGCGACGGTGGGCGCGGCGAGGAAGCCCGCCAGCGGGACGGCCGTCCCGAAGTCGCGGCCCAGGAGGGCGCAGACGCGGGCGGCCGCCAGCGAATGGCCGCCGAGCGCCGCGAAGTCGTCGTGGACGCCGACCTCCGCCAGGCCGAGGACACCGGCGACGATCTCCGCGATCCGTCGCTCGGCGTCGCTGCGCGGGGCCGTGTACTCGGTGTCGGCCGCCCGGCCGAACGCCACCGCGGCCAGCGCGGCGCGGTCGGCCTTGCCGGTCGGTCCGACGGGCAGGCGTTCGAGGACGGCGATCCGGGAGGGAACCAGGTGGTCCGGCAGCCTGTCCCGCAGCCAGGCGCGCAGCCGCGCCTCGGTGAGCGTCCGGTCGGCCGACTCCGCGTAGGCCAGCAGACGCCGGGTGCCGTCCCCGTCGGCCGGTGCGAGTGCCACGGCGTGCTGGACGGCGGGGTGCCCCGCGAGCGTCGCCTCGACCTCGCCCAGCTCGATCCGGAAGCCGCGGACCTTCACCTGGTCGTCGATCCGCCCGGCGAAGTGGTGGAGCCCGTCGACCCGCCGCACCAGGTCGCCGGTCCGGTAGTGCCGCACTCCGGCGGCGTCCGTGACGAACCGCTCGGCCGTCAGCTCCGGCCTGGCCAGATAGCCCCGGCCGACCAGCGGACCGGACACCCAGAGCTCCCCGGTCTCGCCGTCGCCCAGCGGGTTCCCGGCGCTGTCGCGGATCGAGAGCCCGCTCTCCGCGTAGGGCGATCCGATCGGCGGCTCCGCCCGCCCGTCGCGGGGCACCTCGTGCGTCACGCAGCTCACGGTGCACTCGGTCGGACCGTAGCTCTGGACCACCCGCCGTACGCCGGCGTTGGCGTAGATCCGGTCGGCCAGGGCCCGGGTGAGCGCCTCGCCGCCCGCGCGGACGGTGCGCACGCCCGGTGGCAGCGGCTCCCGTACCAGCGCGGCCAGCGCGGACGGCGTCCCGTAGACCATCGTGACCTGGTCCCGGGCGGGAAGGGCGGACAGCGCGAGCAGGTTCTCGGCCAGGATCACCGTCCCCCCGCGGAGCAGCGGGAGGAACAGCTGGGTCACCGACGGGTCGAAGCAGACCGAGGTCGCGGCCAGCATCCCGCGAAGCTCCTCGTCCGCGTACACGGACGACTCCCACCGCAGCAGGGCGGTCACGTTGCGGTGCTCGACCACCACGCCCTTGGGCCGCCCGGTCGAGCCCGAGGTGTACATCACGTACGCGGCGTCCGTCGGCTCGCCGACGACGCCGGGGCCGGCGCCGTCGGCAACGGCGCCGTCGCCGGCCCCCGGGTCCGCCGTCCCGGCCTCGACGAGCAGCAGGTCGACGCCGGTGGCCCGCAGGACGTCGCCGCGGCGCCGCAGGACGGCCGCCGAGGAGACCAGGTGGGCGATCCCGGCGTCCGCGGCGATGAACTCCAGGCGGTCCGCCGGGTGGGCCGGATCCAGCGGCACGTAGGCCGCACCGGCCTTCCAGACCCCCAGCAGCGCGGGGACCAGCCACTCGTCGCGGTCCAGGCAGACCCCCACCGGCGAACCGCGCCCGACCCCCCGGCGGCGCAGTTCGCCGGCCACGGCATCGGCCCGGCGGTCGAGTTCCCCGTACGCGGTCCGGACCGTCCCCGCCACCACGGCGATGTCGTCCGGAGCCCGTCTCGCCCGCTCCTCGACAGCCCGGTGGACCCGGCCGATCCCGAACGTGCTCGCCGACGTCATTGTCGATCCCCCCTCGTGAACCCGCCATGACACGCGCATCAGACGTGTCGGGCGTTCCGGTGGCAAAGCGGATGTGAGCGCTGGTCAGCTGCTGTCGCTGCTGCGTGCGGTCGAGCGGCCCGGGCAGGTCGTCTCGAAGGCGTTCAGGGCGGGTTTCCAGCGGCGCGCCCACCGTACTTCGCCGTCTCCGGCGGGGTCCAGGGTTGTGATCGTCAGGAAGCTGCCGTTGAGTGCGGCGGCCTCCTGGGGCAGGCGTCGATCGCGGCGCGGACGGCTCACCGCGGCCCGGGCGCGCTGATCACCTCCCGAACGCCGTACGGCATGTGCGTCGCCGGTCCGGCGCGTAGAGGGAGCTCCGCCGGGTAGGCGCGCGGCAGCAACGGAACCTCGAAGGATTCGGAGGAGGAACCATGCCCGCCGGTTCGAGCAAGAAGCGGGAACGACAGTACGAGCACATCAAGGACAGCGCGCTGGAACGCGGTGAAAGCCCCAAGCGCGCCAAGGAGATCGCGGCGCGGACGGTGAACAAGGAACGGGCCCGGCACGGCGAGTCCAGGACCGCGAGCCGCAGTTCCACCCACGACATCTCCTCGTCCCGCCGCGGCGGACAGCGTTCGCACTCCGGCTCCCAGGGTCCCACCTACGACCAGCTCTACAACGAGGCCAAGCAGCGCAACATCCACGGCCGCTCGACGATGAACAAGAAGCAGCTCGCCGACGCCCTCGGCCACTGACGGCCGGGCGGACCGCCCGGCGGGCGATCCGGGAAGGGGCAACCCCATGCTCCCCGCCGCCCGGGGGCCGCGCCCACCGGATGAGCCGAGGACGTGACGCCATGACCCTCCGCCACCCCGCACGCAAGCGCGCGGACGGCCGGCGCGGCCGCTTCGAGCAGTTCGCGGAACTCGCGTCGAACTTCACCAGCTCACCGGCGTTCGCCGCACTCTGCGTGGCCCTGGTCACCCTCTTCGTGGTCGCGCACGCGGCCGGACTCGCCACCGAGTGGCAGCTCCTGGTCGGCGACGTCATGACGGCCGTGACCCTGCTGCTGCTGGCGATGCTGAAGAACGCCGAACGGCGCGCCGAGCACGCCGTCCAGCGCAAGCTCGACGCGATCGCCCGCGCGCTGCTCGAACAGCAGCAGGGCGAACGGGGGCAGGCCCACGAGGACCTCCGGGAGGCCGTCGGGATCGAGGAACGCCTGTAGCCCGCGGGGCGCCTCCGCTCCGGTGCGCCCGTCGCTCCCGCATGCTCGCGGACGGCCGTCCCGAGCGGCTGGTGGAGGCGCTGCCGGCCGCCTCGGCGCACCGGCCGGAGTCGCACCGCATCACCGATCACGTGGAGCGCCTGACCGGGCGGCCGGCCGGCACCTTCGCGGGGTGGGCCGTCGACCGCGCGGCCGAGTTCGGCTGACGGGCGGGCCGCGGCCCGATCACCCGTTCGGCAGCCTTTCGCCAGGGCCGGCGCCGCGGGTGTGACGCGCGTCACTGTGCATCGACGATGGGACAACGCGCCGCTGTACCTGCAGAGTTGATAGTCCACGGCTATCGGGATCAGTCCGATCCCGGATTGGACGGCGGTTCGCCCCGGGTCCTACGGTCCTGTGCATGACCGCCCGACCCGTGTTATCGGCCGTGCCGTGTCCGGCCCCCCGGAAGGCGACGGCGCCCCCGGGGCCCCGCGTGGGCTCCCCGCCGCCGCGGCCGCCGTCGAGCGGCAGCCCGATCATGATCGGGGCCGGCCGATGAGCACGACCACGGAGCGCTCCGAGGCGCGGCTGCTGGTCCCCTCCCTGATGTTCATCGCCCTGGTCGTGGCGGCGGTCGGCAGCCTCGGGGCGCCGCTCATCACCAGTGTGGCGACCACGTTCCACGTCTCGCTCGACAGCGCGCAGTGGACGCTGACCGTCGCGCTGCTGAGCGGCGCGGTCGCCACGCCCGTCCTCGGCCGGCTCGGAGCGGGCCCGCACCGCCGGGCCACCATTCTCGTCACGCTGGCGGTCGTCGTCGTCGGCAGTGCGCTCACCGTGCTGCCGCTGCCGTTCGCCTGGCTGCTCGTCGGCCGGGCCGCGCAGGGCGTCGGGCTCGGTCTGACGGCGCTGATGATGGGCGTGGCCCGCGACCACCTCCCCGAGGGGCGCAGCGCGGGCGTCATCTCCCTGGTCTCGGTGGTCTCCATCGTCGGGGTCGGTGTCGGCTACCCCCTGGCCAGCCTGCTCACCGAGTTCGGCGGGGTGCGCGCCGCCTACGGCTTCGGCCTGTTCGTCACCGCCGTCGCCCTCCTGGCCGCCTGGCGGTCGATGCCGACGGCACCCGAAGGCCGCTCCGGCCACGTCGACATCGCGGGCGCGCTCCTCCTGGCGGGCGGGCTGTTCCTCGTCCTGTTCCTCGCCGGCCAGCGGAGCCTGTGGAGCCGCCACCTCGCCGTGGCGGCGGTCCTCGCCGTCGCCGCCGTGGTCCTGCTCTGCCTGTGGACCGTCACGGAGCTGCGCGGCAGGACGCCCCTGGTCGGCCTCCGGGCGGTACGGCACCCGGCGGTCGCCGGTGCGAACCTCGCCATGTTCGTCGGTGCGATCGGCATGTACCTCCTGCTCACGCTCATCACCCGGTACGCGCAGACGCCGCACAGCGCCGGGTACGGCTTCGGGCTCACCACCTTCGTCGCCGGGCTGGTCCTCGTGCCGTTCTCCGTGCTGGGGTTCGTCGCCGGCAAGGTGACGCCCCGGCTGCGCGAACGGATCGACGCCCCCGTGCTGCTGGCCGCCAGCGCCGTCGTCATCGGTGGCGGGTTCGTGCTCTTCGCCGCGGCCCGGTCGAACCTGGTCGAGCTGTTGGTGGCGATGAGCGTGCTGGGCTTCGGTGTCGGCAGCTTCTCGGCCGCCATGCCCGGCGTCATCCTGGCCGTCACTCCCAAGAGCGAGACGTCCAGTGCGATGAGCTTCAACTACGTCGTGCGCAGCGTCGGGTACTCGCTGGGCAGTGCCGTCGGCGGGCTGGTCCTCGCCACCGGCACCGACGCCGGGCGCCTCTTCCCGAACGACGGCGCGTACACCACGGCGGCGCTGGTCGGCATCGCCGCGATGGCGGTCACGACGATGACCAGCCTCGCCCTGGCCCGCCGGCGCTCCTCGCCCGAGGCCGAGCCGGCCGCCCCCTCGGCCGACGCGCCGAGCCGGAGCCGGTCGAGCGGGTGACCCCGAACGCGGAACGGCCCACCGGGAGACCGGTGGGCCGTTCCGCACGGATCGGGGTCAGCAGGCGGCGTTGAGGAACGGGAGGACGTCCGCGGCATCCGTGATGCCGAGCGGCGGGCCGTCGACCCGGGTGCCCGGGTGCGCGTTCTGGATGATCATGGGGGCGAGGGTCGGGGTGGTGTTGACCTCGATGAAGTGGTTGATGCCGAAGTTCTCCTGGAGGTCCGCGACGGATTCGATCAGGTTCGCGGGCTTGGTCCAGATGGCGAGTGACGCGTTCCTGACCGTGTCGGTCTCGATGACGGGCCGGCATTCGGTGGTGAAGTACAGCGGCGGCAGGACGGGTCGGACGGTTCGCTCCTCCTGCCGGAGGACCGCCCGGACGGCCGCCGGCCTGAACAGCGGGGTGTGGATGGGGAGGATGGCGGCGAGGCGCCTGCAGGGGATGCCCCGGCGCTCCGCGTGGCCCTCCAGCAGGTCCAGGTCGTCGAACCGGCCGCAGACGACGGTCTGGTTCGGGGTGTTGATCATGCCGACGTGGAGGCCGTCCTCCGAGACCTGCCGGCACAGCGCCCGGGCGGTCCGCTGGTCGGCGGCGAGGGCCAGCATTCCGCCCCGCAGGGAGATCCGCTCGGCTTCGAGGTAGCCCCCGAGGAGGACGTCGATGGTCTCCGCCATGGACATGAGGTCGGTGATGACGCTCCCGACGTTGAAGCCCGCGCCGTGCCCGAGGAGGATGGCCGGCCGAATCCTCAGCTCCAGTGACGCGTAGACGGAGTACGGGACGAGCGTCGCCGCCACCAGGTTGTGGACGTACTCCGTGTCCGGGCCGGGGGCCGGTCCGGAGGCCTCGCCGGTGAGTCTGCGCGTCACGGGCGGATGGCCGAGTTCGGCGAGCTTCCGGTCCGCGATCGCGAGGGCGGCGGCCACGCTCGCGTTGGTGTGCGCCAGCGTGCGCAGGATCCCCGGAGGGTAGGGGTTGCTGAAGGGCGGAAAGGCGAGGGCTGTCCTGAGCGGCATCTGTTCTCTCCCGGGATGTCTGACCGTTCGTCGCCACCGGGAGCAGGGACTGCTCCCACCGCCCGGACAACCGGTGTGCGGTTCAGCTGCGGACTTCGGGTCCGCTGTGGACTTCAGGTCCGTTGTGCACCTCGGGTCCGTCAGGACGCGTTCTCGGGGCGCAGGTGCTGGAGGACGGTGCCGGCGATGCCGGTGAGCGGTGCGGCCGTGACGTCGGAGGCGGCGATCGTGCATCCGGTGTGGCGGCGGATGTGGCCGATGAGTTCGGTGGCGGTGAGGGAGTCGGCGCCGAGTTGGTCGATGCGGCGGTTGACGTCGACGCGGTCGGGTGTGGTGTGGAGGCCTGAGGCGAGCCAGCCGGTGAGGGCCTCCAGCAGGATCGGGCGGGCCTCCTCCGCGCTGGCGGCCGCCCGCAGGCGCGGCAGGAGGCTGTCGTTGGCCCCGGCGTCGTGCGTGCGGACCAGCGTGGCGGTACGGGGTGCGGTGACGGTGGAGAGGAAGGCCATCAGCTCCTGCTCACGGCCCTGGGCCTCCGCGACGACCGCGGTGACCGTGGTGTCCGGGTGGAGGAGCAGCAGGTCGAAGCGGTCCAGCGCCTGGGCCGAGGTCATGGGGAGGATGCCGTAGTCGCTCATCACCGAGGTGATGCCGGTGCGGAGCACGTACCCGACGTCGGAGATGGCGCCCAGCTGCAGGACGGTGGCGGGCAGGCCGTCGTGCCGGCGCCGGCGCGCGATGTTCTCCAGGGTGAGGCTGGCGGCGCAGTACGAGGCCTGCCTCCGGTTGCCCAGCAGTGCGGCGAAGGACGAGTACAGGGCGAAGAAGTCGAGGTCGCGTTCGCGGGTGTGGGCGTCGAGCAGAAGCGCTCCGGTGAGCTTGGGGTGCAGGACGGTGAGGTACCGCTCGACGGTCAGGTCGGTGATCTCGTCGTCGTCGAGGACCATCGCCGCGTGGAGCACCCCGGCGAGCCGGCGTCCGCCCGCGTCGATGTCGCGGAAGAGCCGGTCGACGGCTTCCGGGTCGGAGACGTCGACGGCGCGGGCGTCCACCTGGACACCCTGGTCGTTCAGGCTGCCGACCAGGGCCACGGCGTCCGGGTTGCGTTCGGTGCCGCGCCGGCTGACGAGCGTGAGGTGGCGCGCTCCCCGGCGGACCAGGTGCCGGGCGGTCTCGGCGCCGAAGCCGTCGAGGCCTCCCACCACCAGGTAGGTGGCCTCGGGGTCCATCACCGGCGGCTCGGGGGCGCGATCGAGCAGGACCCCGTCGTCGAGGACGATGACGGTCTTTCCGGCCTGCTGCCCGGCCAGCAGGCCGTCCATGGCCTCGTGGATCCGGTCCGCGGGGTGGACCGTGTGGGGCAGCGGAGGGCATTCGCCGCTGTCGATCGCCTTCTGCAGGTCGTGCAGGCAGTGGTCGACCGTGCCGGAGGGGTGGTCGAACCAGCCGACGACGTCGATGGCGTGCACGGTGACGTCGCGCTCCAGGGGCCGCGTGTGCAGGGGTGCCGGCGAAGCCGCCGCGAGCGGTCCGACGTCGAAGAAGTGCCCGCCTGGCGCCAGGAGGTCCAGCGCACGGCGGCGCAGGTCCGCGGTGACGGAGCCGAGGTTGAGCACGACGTCGACACCGCCCCGGGCCGCCTGCCGCACCTCCGCGGCGAAGCCGGGGGCTCCCGAGTCCACCACGTGGTCGACGCCCGGAAGGTCCAGCAGGGCGCGCAGCGCCGGCGTGTGGGCGCCGACGATGACGCGGCTCCCGGCGCGCCGGGCGAAGTCCACGGCCGCCGACCCCGCCGCGCCGGATCCGCCCAGGACGAGGACGCTGCCGCCGGGCCCCAGGCCGGCCAGGTGTCCCAGGACGTGGTGCGCGGTCAGCCGCGCCGTGAGCAGGGTCGCCGCCGCGGCGGAGGCGAGGTGCGCGGGGAGCTTCACCACCCGGTCGGCGCGCAGGGTGATGTGCGAGGCCAGCCAGCCGCCGCGGGTGATCCCGGCGACCCGGTCGCCGACAGCGATGCCGGTGACGTCGTCCCCGACCGCGGTCACCGTGCCCGCGCCTTCGCAGCCGAGGTGGACGTCGCCCGGGCGGGCGCCCCGGGGCGGGAGCAGGCGCCCGGTGGTGACGAGGGCGTCCCGGTCGTTGAGGGCCGCGGCCTGCACGCGGACGGTGATCTCACCCGGCCCCGGGGCGGGGACGCCGCCGTCCTGCCAGACGAGCCGGTGGGGGTTGCCCGCCTCGCCGTGGACGGCCAGCGAGAAGTGCGCGGTGGCACCGTGGACGCGGGTCCGCCGGGTCTCCGGCAGCGTCTGCACCCGCGCGGCGAAGCGCCCGTGCGGGGTGATCACGCACTCGTCCTCGGCGTCGGGGTGGGTGATCTCGTACGCGACGTGGCGGGCCGCCTCCCGCGCCGATTCCGCGTCCCCGCCGACGACGCGGAGCCTGCGGACCGTCACCAGCGGCTGTTCGTTGGCCAGGGTGCGGGTGGCGCCCCACAGGGCCGCGCCCGTGTGGGTCACCGGGGCGTCCGGGCTGTCGGCGGTCGTGCCCGCGACCAGCCACAGGGTGGGGTGGAGCTCCGCGCCGGCCCGGGCGAGGGCGGTTGCCAGGGTGCTCAGCTCCGCGCAGGCACGGGCGGCACGCCCGGTGGTCCGCTCGGCCGTCGTCCGCTCGGTGTCGTCGGCGATCAGGACGATGTCGACCGGCCCCGAGGACGGCAGCAGCGCCGCCCAGTCCGTCTGCGGCCGGAGGGCCGAGAGCACCGCCTCGCGTGCTCCCGTGGCGCTCAGGGCGGCTGCCAGGAAGCCGCCCGGGCCGTCGGCGGAGACGTTCCCGCTCTCGGCGAACAGCAGGCACGGGGACGCCGCGCCGGCCGCGCCGCCCGCGTCCTGCTCCGACGGTGCGCCGCCGGGTCGCGCGCCCGCGCCGCGGACCGCCGCGATCACCGATCCGGGAACGCCCTCCCGTTCCGGCTCCGCACTCAGGAAACCGCTCGCGGAGAACCCCGCCCGCTCCAGCGCCGACGGCCACTGGTCGCGGGTCAGCGCCGGACCGGCCGGCCGCAGACCGGTGTCGGAGGAGTCCCAGAAGGAGTCCAGGATGCCGAACAGCGTCGCGACGTAGGTGTTGCTGTGCATTTCGAGGGCGACGATCTGACCGTTGTGGTCCAGGAGCGCGGCGGCGTTGCGCAGCCCCTCGGTGATGTCGGCCGTCGTGTGCAGGGCGTTGCTCGCGAGGACGAGGTCGAAGGACCCCGCCACGAACCCCTGCCCGGTGGGATCGGCGCTCAGGTCGAGGACCTGGTACTCCAGGAAGTTGAAGGCGGCGAAGCGGGCCTCGGCCTTGGGGAAGAACGCCGAGGAGACGTCGGTGTACACGTAGTGGGTGCGCTCGGCCGGCAGGTGGGGCAGGATCCGGGAGGTGAAGCCCCCGGTGCCGGCGCCGACCTCCAGGACCCGCAGGGGCCGGTCGGCCGGCCAGTCGGCCAGGACGGCGCGGACGTACTCCACCGCGGTGTCGGACAGGTAGGCGAGCCCCGGATCGTGGTTGTACACCTGCGCCGCGATCGGGCCGGACTCGCCGAACAGCACCTCCAGCGCCTCCACCTCACCGGTGAGGACGCCGGGCAGGCTGCGCCCGACCCAGGCGGCGGCCTGCCACATCACGACGAGCTCCGGGAACGCGTTCAGCCGGTCCTGCAGCAGTTCCTCCGGCACCGGCGTGCCGCTCCGGCACCAGCCCCCGTCGGGGCGCGCGGTCAGCAGCCCGTACCGGACCGCGACCGCCAGCATCATCTCCACCAGCCGGCACATGTTCTCCCGGACGCCGGCGCTCCTCAGGTCGTCGAGGCCGAAGGCCGGTCCGCCGGCCGGCCCGGCGGGCTCGATCACGCCGCGCGCCGCCGCGGCGTCCAGGATCCCGCCCACCGCGGCCGCCATGTAGTGCGCGCTCAGCTCCCGGGACCGCTCCAGGTGGCCCGCGTAGCCGCGGTCCCGGAACGCGTCGTCGAGCCGGGTGACGACCGGGCCGCAGTCCTCGATGACGCGTGACGGCGCGGGGAGCGGGCAGGGGGTGCCGGGCCGCGCGGTCATCCGCGGGCGCGCCCTGAGCACCTCGGTGTAGACCTCGGGCGCGGGGGAACCGCGGTTCTCGATGCGCCGCGCGTACACGTCCCCCAGATCGAGCAGCACCGTTCCGTCGCTGTCGCAGACGGTGATGTCGGCCATCAGCCCGGTCTCGACGACGGCCGTCAGCCGCAGGTGCGCCGTGACCGCGGCGGGCAGCGGGCCCCAGACCCGGACGCTCCCCACCGACACCGGGAGGTGGGGGACGTAGGGCTGCGCGGAGCCGGAGACGACACGCGCGGCCAGCGGCAGCATCGCCTGGAGGCAGCCGTCGAGGAGCACCACACGGGCCTGGTGCTCGGCGTCGGCGAACGCGTCCGTACGGAGCCCCGCCAGCCCTTCGCCGTCCTCGACGGTCAGCGTCGCCAGCGTACGGAACGCCGGACCGTAGTCGAGCGACACCTCGGCGCAGGCCCGGTAGTGGTCCGACACGTCCACGGCCCGGCCGAGGCGGCGGGCGAGCGCGGCCGTGTCCACCGGAGCGGGCCTGGCGTCGGCCAGGCCGCGCCACCGCCCGTTCACGTGCTGGACGGCCTCGACGTCCTCACCGGTGTGCCCGGCGACCACGAAGGTCCCGTCGGGGCGGACCGTGGTGGTGGTGCGCACCGGAGCCGCCCCGGGATCGCCGGGCAGGACCAGCGACCTGGCCAGCGTCACGTCGAGCAGCTCGACCGGTCCGCCGTGCACCTCGCGGGCCGCCGACAGCGCCATGTCGAGGAAGCCCGTGCCGGGCATCACCACGGCGCCGCCGACCCGGTGATCGGCGATCCAGGCCGCGCCCTGCTCCCGCCCCCACGTCGGGTCGGCCGCCAGCAGGCGCCGGCCGAGCAGCGGGCTGGACGCGGCCGGCTGCGGCGCCGGCGCCGTCTCGTGGTCGGCCCACCACGAGGGGTCCCCCAGCTGGTAGCGCCGGCGCTGCCAGGCGTAGGCCGGGACGTCCACGACGCGGCCGCCGCGGGGGAAGAACCGGTCCCAGTCCAGCCGCGCCCCGGCCGCGACCGCGCGCAGCACGGTGCCGCCGAGCGCCTGCGGGCCGGCGCTGATCCGGGTCAGCGTCGACGCCACCTCCACCGCCGCCCCCTGGTCGGCGGCGATGCGGCGCAGATAGCCGCTGAGCGCCGGGTGGGGACCGACCTCGACCAGGACGTCACAGCCGTGCTCCTCGCCGATGAGCGCCGCGACCGCCTCGGCGAACCGGACCGGTTCCCGCACGTTGCGCCACCAGTAGTCGGCGTCCATCTCGTGGTCCGCGACCGCGCGGCCGGTGACGGTGGAGACCAGCGGGATCCCGCCCCGGCCGGCCTCCAGCCCGCCGAGGCCGTCCAGCAGCGCGCCGCGGACGGCGTCCATGGCCGGGCTGTGGAAGGGGTAGTCCAGACGCAGGAAGCGGAAGGACACGCTGTCGCGGACACAGCGCTCCTCCAGGGCCTCCAGGGTCGGGCCGTCCCCGGCCAGGGTGACGTCATCGGCGGAGTTCACCGCCGCGACCACCACCCGGTCGCCGGCCCCCGTCTCGTCGAGCAGCCGCCGGGCCTGCGCGGGCGACAGCGCCAGCGCGGCCATCCGCCCGGTCCCGAAGGTGGGCGCCTGCGCCAGGCTGCGGTGCGCGATCACCCGGCAGGCCCGGGTCCGGTCCAGGACTCCGGCGCAGTAGGCGGCCGCGACCTCGCCGACGCTGTGACCGCAGACCGCGTGCGGCCGCACCCCCCGCTCGCGCAGCGACATGACCAGTCCGGCCTGCAGCGCGAACAGCATCGGCTGCGCCACCTCGGTCAGCGCCCAGCGCGCGTTGTCCGGGGCCGCCATCTCCGCCTCGACCGACCAGCCCAGCAGCGGTTCCAGTTCGCGGCTGACCGCCCGGACCTCGGCGGCGAAGGCGGCGTCCTGCTCCAGCAGCTCCGCGCCCATCCTCGGCCACTGGGTGCCGTTCCCGCTGAAGACGAACCCGACCCGCCCCCGGGCCGTGCTGACGGCCGACGCCGCCTCGTCCGAAGCGCCCTTCTCCGCCGTCTCCCGCAGGGCCTTGGCGGCCGCCGCGCCGCTGGCGGCCAGCACGGCCGTGCACAGCTCACGGCGCTCGCGGCGCCGAACCGTCGTGAAGCCGACGTCCACCAGGGCGGAGTCGTCGAGGCCCTCCAGGTAGGCGGCCATCGCCAGTGCCGACTCCCGCAGCGCCGCCTCGGTCCGGCCGGTGACCACCACCGGCACGGCCGCGCCCGGCTCCCGGCTCGCGGTCCCCGCGGCGCCGTCCCCGAGGGCGCCGGGGGCCGGCGGCGCGTCCGGCAGTTCCAGCACCACGTGCGCGTTCGCGCCGCCGATGCCGAACGAGTTGACGCCGGCGATGCGCCGCACGCCGGCCCCGGCCTCCAGCGGCCGCAGCGCCGTCACCGGGTCCAGCCCCAGTCCGTCGAAGTCGATCGCCCGGTTCAGCGGCTGCGCGTGCAGGGTGGCGGGCACCCGCTGCTCGCGCAGGACCAGCATCGCCTTGAACAGCCCCGCCATGCCGGCCGCCGCCTCCAGGTGCCCCAGGTTCGACTTCACCGACCCGATCGGCAGCGGCCTCCCCCCGCGCCGGCGCCCCAGCACCCGCCCGAGGGCCTCGCACTCCGTCGGGTCGCCGGCCGCCGTCCCCGTCCCGTGCGCCTCCACGTACGACACCTGGTCGGCGCGCACACCGGCCTCGGCGTACGCGCGCTCCAGCATCGCCGCCTGCGCGTCCGCGCCCGGCATGGACATCCCCGAGGTCCGCCCGTCGGCGTTGACCACCGAGGCCCTGATCACCGCGTGCACCCGGTCGCCGTCGGCCAGCGCACGGCTCAGCGTCTTCAGGAGCACCACGCCCGCGCCCTCCGAGCGGACGAAGCCGTCGGCGTCCTGCGAGAACGAGTGGCAGCGCCCCGTCGGCGAGAGCATCGACGCCTGGCTGGAGATGACGTGCCCGCCCGGGCCGAGCACCAGGTTCACCCCGCCGGCCAGCGCGGCCTCGCAGCGGCCCGAGCGGACCGTCTCGGCCGCCAGGTGCAGTGCCGTCAGGGACGACGAGCACGCCGTGTCGACCGTGTGGGACGGGCCGTGGAAGTCGAAGAGGTACGACAGGCGGTTCGCCGCGCTGAACGCGCCCGTGCCGGTGGGGGCGAACGAGTTCATCACCCGGGGGCGCCGGGTGAGCAGACCCCAGTAGTCCTGGACGGTCAGCCCCATCACGACCGCCACGTCCGAACCCGCCAGCAGCCGGGGATCCACGCCGCCGTCGTCGAAGGCCTCCACGGCGCACTCCAGCAGCAGCCGCTGCTGCGGATCGATCTGGCCCGCCTCCTTCGGCGAGATGCCGAAGTACTCCGGGTCGAACCCCCACACGTCCCCGACGATCCCGGCCGCCCCGGTGTACGCCTTCCCCGCTCTCACCCCGCCGTCGCCGACCACGAAGTCATCGGTACTGAACCGGTCGGCGGGCACCGACGTCACGAGGTCCTGGCCGGCGGCCAAGGCCTCCCACAGCCCGCCCAGCGTGGTGATCCCCCCGGGGAGGCGAAGTCCCACCCCGATCACCGCGACGGGCTCCCCCGCCGCCTCGGCGGTCCTCGCACCGCTCATGCCGTCGCGCTCCTGACCCACCATCACTACGCCCGCCTCTCACGTATTCTTCCGCACGCGTGACCGCTCGCGTTCCCCATGGATGCCTGACCGCTCGAATTTCCGGGCAGGGGATTCTCCGGCTCATTCCACGCCCGCCCGTATTTCTCGGAAAACCCGAACTGGTCCCCGCCCGGGGACCAGTCCCGCACGACCGGCCCGCCGGTCGGCCCGGCGGCGGAAGCCGCCCCGCCGTCCCGACCGGGCCCGTGCGCTCGCGCTACGACGCGCGCTTCGGTGCGTTCCTGGCGCGCAGGCGCATCTTCAGATGACGCGGCCCCATGGCGGGGGTGACACCCGGGTGCTTCTGCCCGGGAATGCGGTCGAGGCGCCAGCGGGAGACGATGTCCGTCAGCACCAGCACGGCCTCGGTGATGGCGAACTGGTCGCCGATGCACTTGCGCGCGCCGCCGCCGAAGGGGAGATAGGCATTGTTGCGCGCCACCGCGTGCCGCTTCTCGGCGTCCCAGCGGTCGGGCTTGAAGGCCTCGGGGTCCGGGTAGTAGCGCGCCAGGCGGTGCAGGGCGTAAGGGCTGTACGCGATGGTCGTCCCGGCCGGGATGTCATAGCCGCCCAGGCGGGTGTGCGCCGTGACCATCCTGGTCCAGATCATCCCGGCCGGCGGGTACAGCCGCAGCGTCTCGGTGATGATCTGGTCGGCGAGGACCAGGTCGGGCAGGTGGTCGAGGGAGACCGGCCCGCCGTCCAGGACGCGGTCGGTCTCGGCCCACAGCCGCTCCTGGATGTCCGGGTTGCAGGCGATCAGGTACAGCGCCCAGGTCAGGGCGATCGCCGTCGTCTCCGAACCCGCCACCAGGAAGGTCAGGACCTCGTTGCGGAGTTCGGTGTTGCTCAGGCGCTCGCTCAGGCTGCCGTCGGCCGGGGCCCCGGAGGCGCCCGGATCGGTGGTCGTCAGGAGCGCCGAGAGCAGGTCCCCGTGGTCCTCCGGGTCCACCTGGGCCTTGGCGACGATGTCGATCACGGTGGTGTGGAGCCCGTCCAGCGCCCGCTGGTAGCGCCGGTTGCCGGGGGTCGGTATCCGGTTCAGCGCCGCCGGCGTGAAGGTCTGCCGGTACGTCGCGCCCTGCACCTCGATGGCGTCGCTGACCGCCTGCCGCAGGTCCCCCACGGGCACCGTGCCGCCGAGCATCGCCTGCAGCATGTTGTGCATCGTCAGACCGAGCATCTCCGCCGGCATGTCCAGGACCTGGCCGTCACGCCACCGGCCGGTCACCAGGGTCGTCCCCTCGGTCATGATCCGGGCGTAGCCGGGAAGCCGGTTGCGGTGGAACGCGGGCTGGACCAGCCTTCGCTCCCGCCGGTGCAGGGCGTGCGGGCAGGTCACCAGGCCGTCGCCGAACACCTCCCTGGCCTTGTCGAACAGCAGACCGCCCTTGTCGTAGGTGCGGTCGTCGAGAAGGATCTGCGACACCAGCTCCGCGTCACAGACCATCACCGCCTTGAGCGGGCCGACGCTGACCCGCATCACGTCGCCGTGCGAGGGCAGCGACCGCAGGAATGCCCTCGGATCACGGAGCGCCTCCACCGCGTGGCCCACGACCGGGAGGCCTCCGGGCGCTACCGGAACGGTCCTCCCGGGATCTGCGGTGGTCCCCTTACCTGCCATGCGATCCTCCCAGATGCGTCAAGCAAAACTCAAGCCCGCTTAAAAAGCGGGCCGAAAACGAATGATTGAGCGTTTTATGGTGCGACGTAAATGAGTTCTTTTTCGCGGCAGCCAGACTACCAGCGCACCCACCGGCGACCGTGATCCGAGCGTGATCGCAGCGTGACCTCACTGGTCGAGCCAGTGGCGATACCCCCGAGAATATATTTCCGCGCCACAATCGCCGCCTGGCACCCCATGCGCACCACTGACCACAATCCGGTCCTTCGAACAGAAACCCCCCTGCGGGGGCTTGACGGCGGCCACCGAAATAATGGTTGACTTGCCCCGTGCGCCCAGGAACCGATTTGCTGCACGGCTTCGTGCTGGCGATAACCGCTACTCGGACAAGGAGCGGAAGTGCAGTTCGCAATCCTTGGGTCAGTTACCGCGCGTTTTGCGAACGGCGCTCCCCTGGCAATTATGAGACCCCGCCAGCGGAGCATCCTGTGCGTCCTCTTGCTCAATGGCGGGCGCCGCGTCAGCAAGGAGCACCTCGCCGACGCGCTGTGGGGCGCCGAGCTGCCCAGCGATCCGGGCGGCGCGCTCCGGAGCAGTCTCTACGGCCTGCGCAAGGCGGCCCCGATCAAGGAGCGGCTGCAGACGAGCCGCGACGGCTACGGCCTCGCGCTGCACGAGGGTGACGTGCTGGACCTGCACCGCTTCCGGCGCCTGGCCCAACAGGCGCGGGCCGCCCAGCTGTTGGGCGACCTCGACGACGCCGCCCGGTTCTTCCAGCGCGCCCTGGACACCTGGGACGACCCCCCGCTGGCCGACGTCCCGGCCACGCCGGTCATGCAGCCGGTCATCTCGGAGCTGCTGGAGCACCGCCACGCGGTCCAGGAGTCGCTGGTGGACGCGCGGCTGGCCCTCGGCCAGCACCATGAGCTGCTGCCGTTCCTGATGTCGCTCACCACCGCGCAGCCGCTGCGCGAGCGGCGGTGGGAGCAGCTCATGATCGCCCTCTACCGGTGCGGCAGACGGGCGGAGGCGCTGGACACGTTCACCCGGGCGCGCCGGCTCCTCGCCGAGGACTACGGCATCGACCCCGGCGGCCCGCTGCGGCACCTCCAGCAGCTCATCCTGGCCGGCGACCCGATGCAGTCCCTGGCGCCGACGGCCGCGCCCCGGCCCGTCCACCCCGACGCCGCGCGCGAGCCGCGGCCGCAGCGGCCCGAGGCTCCGCGGCCCCCGATCCGCGTTCCCCACCAACTCCCCGCCGAGCCACGGCACTTCATCGGTCGCGAGGCCGAGCTCAAGGTGCTCGCCGAGGTGGTGGACGAGATGTCGCCGACCGGCTCCTCCCCGGTGGTCTCGGTGCTGTGCGGCCCCCCGGGAATCGGCAAGACGGCCCTCGCCCTCCACTTCGCCCACCGGATCGCCGACCGCTTCCCCGACGGGCAGCTCTACATCGACCTGGGCGCCTTCGGCCCGGCGACCGACCCGGTGAGCATCCAGCAGGCGATCCGGTCCGTCCTCGCCCCGCTGATCCCGCTGCCGGAGCCGGAGACGATGACCCCGGCCGCCTACGCCAACCTGTACCGGACCACCCTCGCGCAGCGGCGGACACTAGTCCTGATCGACAACGCGTACGACAGCGCGCAGGTGCAGCCCCTGATCCCCGCCGCCCCGCAGTGCACGGTCGTCATCACCAGCCGCCGCAAGCTCACCGGCCTGGTGACCTCGCACGGCGCCCACCTGACCACCCTGGACGTGCCCTCCCGGGCCGAGGCGAAGGCCCTGCTCGCGAGCCGGCTCGCCGCCAACGGCCTCGACGTCGACAGCGCCGCCCTCGCGGAGGTGACCGAGGCGTGCGGGCGGCTGCCCCTGGCGCTGATGGTGGCGGCCACCCGGGCGGTCACCCGCCCCTCGGTCCCGCTGCGCGGCCTGGCCGAGGAACTGAGGAGCGACCAGAACCGGCTCAACGTGCTGCGCGGCGGCCGCGCCTCGGACGACATCCGGGCCGCCTTCTCCTGGTCCTACCGGCGTCTGACCTGCGCCGAGGCGCGCATGTTCCGCGTGCTCGGCGCGCACCGGATCCGCGACATCACCGCCGCCGACGCGGGCCAACTGGCCAATGTGCCGACCCTGGCGGCGACGCAGGCCCTCACCGGGCTCGCCTACGCGCACCTCGTCCGGGAGTACGCCCCCAAGCAGTACCACTTCGACGACCTGGTCGGCACCTACGCCGCCGAGAAGGCCAGGGAGGAGGAGGACCGACCGTGAGGACGCGTGGCGGCCGGGAGCAGAGGGACAAGGAGGGAAGACCTTGAACAGGAAATCGCCGGCCAGGCTCCGACAGCGGGTGCGGCCGGGAACCGCTGCGTCGCGACCGGACCCCGCCGCGGGCGAGGGCGACGCGCCGCTGCCGTACCCGTCGGGCTGGTTCGGCCTGGCGCTGTCCCGCGAGGTGCCGGCCGGAGCGGTGGTGAACCGGCGCTTCATGGGCCGCGATGCCGTCCTCTACCGCACCGGGAGCGGCGTCCTGCGGGTCGTTGACGCCCACTGCCCCCACCTGGGCGCCCACCTCGGCGCCGGCGGGGTGGTGGACGGCGAGCACCTGGTCTGCCCGTTCCACCGCTTCGCCTTCGACCTCGGGGGATCCTGCGTCAAGGTCCCGGACGGGGCCCCGCCCCGGATGGCGCTGACGCGGTTCACCGTGCGCGAGCGGGGCGGGATCGTCTACGTGTGGCACGGCAATGGTGCCGAGCCGCCCGGCTGGGAGCCGTCGGAGCTACCCGATGACGCGTTCGCACCCGCCGCCTCCTGGAGCACGCTCCTGACCTCGCACCCGCAGGAGGTCATGGAGAGCTTCGTCGACTACCGGCATCAGCCGATCGTGCACGGTGTCGCCCTCCGCGAGGTGGCCCCGCCGGTGGAGGAAGGGCCGTTGCTGCGCGTGTCCTTCGGCGCGACCATCGCGCTGTCCCTGCGCCTGGCCACCATCACGGTGGAGCAGGGCCTGGTCCTGTCCGGCCCCGGCCTGGCGTCGGGCGAGGTGGCGCTGCACCGGGTCGGAACGACCTTGGCGGTCGTGCTGATGGCGACCCCGGTCGGGCCGTGGCGGACACACCTGCGTGCGGTCGTCGCGGCGGAGACCGCTTCGCGCGCGGGCTCCCCGCTGCTCCGGAAGGCCGCCTCGGCGTCCGGGTCCGCGGTGATGGGGCAGGCGCTCGTGCGGACGATCGCCCACCAGATGCGCCAGGACGCCAGGATCTGGAACGCGAAGCGGTACGAGCCGGACCCCCCGCTCGCCCCCGAGGAGGGCGCCATCGGCCAGTACCGGCGCTGGGTGCGCCAGTTCTACCCGCCGGACCCGGGGGCCGCCGGGGCAACGTGATCGCCGCGCCGGGTGCCGCCCCGTCTCCCGGCGCGCGACGGGAGACGGGGCGGCACCCACTCCTCGGGCTACGGGTACTCGCAGTACACGGGGCTGGAGGCGGTCTCGACCGGTACGCCGGGCACCGGGCCGTCGTTGGAGCCGCCGCTGACGTACACGGCGCTCACCCAGCCCAGCCAGCCGTTCGGCGTGACGATCTCGACCCAGTAGTGGTTGTAGTAGGGACCGTCGGAGACGTTGCCGCCCCATCGCTGGCAGAACGCCCGCACGCTGACGTTGGTGAGCAGCTCCTGGGTGGCCGGTGCACAGGAGGTGTCCGCACACTGGCGCACCCGGACGTCACTGGCCCAGACGTGGACGGACGACGCCGTGACGGCGGCCTGCGCGGAGGCCGGCACCAGCCCCAGCACGGCCGTCAGGCCGAACAGGCCGGCGCACAGCGCTCGCAGGGGGAAGAGTCGGGTCGTGGACTTCGAGGACACGGTGGGTGCCCCTCTCGGTGTCGGTCGGACGGAAGGGGGGTGGGGAGGGACGGGGTAAGGCCGGGCTGCGTGCTCCGGGGTCGCTAGCAGTCGATTCCCGAGGTGGACACGCCGGGCACCGGCTGGTCGTTGTCACCGCCGCGCACGTATACGGCGCTGATCCAGCCGACCGGGCCGCCCGCGTCCACCTTCACCCACCAGTTGTTGTAGTAGGGACCGTCCACGACCTCGGTGCTCCGGACCTGGCAGAACGCCGTCACCCACCGCTGGCCGATCTGCGCGAGCCCGATCGGCGGGCAGCTCGCGGAGACCCCCGCGCAGGCCCGGACGTTCACATCGGTCGCCCACACGTACACCTGGGTGCTCGACGTGGTCGCGTGGGCCCCCGCGGGGGCCAGCAGCGGGAGCGCCGCGGCCGCGGCGAAGACGCCGGCCGGAACCGCGCGCCGCAGCGGGCGCGCCAACGCGCGCAGGGTGTTCGTCATTTCGTCTCCTCGTTCGGTGACTTCTCGTTCGGTGCTGGGACTTCTCGTTCGGTGGTGGCCCGTCACCGTGCGGACGGGGTGCACGGCCGTTCCGTATGAGCGCCGCGCACGGGCGGCCCTGCGGGGCCGGCCGCGCTCAGCAGGTGGGCACCCCGGGCAGCCACGCCGGGCCCTGGAGGTAGATGTTGGTCATCCACGAGCCGTCGGTGAGCCTGGACCAGGCGTCGTTGGTGTAGCCCTCGGCGGTCACCGTCTGGGCGTGGGCCTGGCAGACCACGTGGACGGTGGTCGGCTGCGGGAAGTAGTCCACGACGGCGGCGTACACGTTGGGCTCGGAGTGGGTGCGCACGTCGGTGCCCCAGGACTGGACCGCCGTGCTGCCGCCGGTCGGCGGCGGGCTGGAGGTGCCGCCGCAGTCCGGGACCCCGGGCAGCCACGCCGGACCCCTGAGGTAGATGTTCGTCAGCCAGGAGCCGTCGGACAGCCGGGACCAGGCGTCGTTGGTGTAGCCCTCGGCGGTCACCGTCTCGGCGTGGACCTGGCACTTCACCGACACCTGGGTGGGGCCGGGGAAGGTGTCCACGACGGAGGCGGCGACACTGGGCGAGGAGTGGGTGCGCACCTGGGTGCCCCAGGTCTCGAAGGTCGTGCCGCCGCCGGCGGGCGGGTTCGGCACCGTACCGGAGCCGTCGATCCGGACGGCGCCCGCGTAGTCGCCACCGGTGCGCACCGGCGCCACCCGGATGCGGGTGCCCGACTCGTAGGCCTCCACCATCTGCCCGGCACCGATGTAGACGGCGACGTGGTGGACGTAGCCGTTGCCCCAGAACATCAGGTCGCCGGGGAGGAGCGGCGCCGAGCCCTGGGCCGCGGAGAACCTGGCCGACGCGTGCGAGGTGTGGAACTGGTCGTCGGCCGTGCCGTTGAGCAGGTCGCGGCCCGTCGCCCGGGCGTAGACGTAGCGGGCCAGCCCGGAGCAGTCGAAGCCCAACCGCTCGTCGTCGTGGAGGCTGTCGGGGTCGGAGCCGTCGTAGTAGCCGTAGGTCGCGCCGGGGGTGGCGCCGTGGCCGCCACCCCAGCTGTACCAGACGCCGATCTGGCCGCACGCGGCCCGCACGGCGGCCTCGGCGGTGGCGGAGGCGCCCGGCGCGAGGACGTCGCAGGCGGCCTGCGCGGTCGCGGGGGCGGCCGGCGCGGCGTCCGCCGTCAGGGGCAGCGAGACGGAGAGGGCGAGCGCGGCGACGGCGGCCAGCGAGCGGGCGGCGGTCCGGCGCGTCCTGCTGATGGTGTTCACAGTGCACTTCCTCCGTTGACGGTGTGTCGTCCGGGGGACCGCACAGGGCCCGCCGCGGTATGCCCGGCCGACGGTGACGTGCGTCACACCACCCGGCGGGCGGGGCGCTCATACCCGCACCGGCCTTCCGCCGTCCCCCGGATGCCCCCGCCGGGCGTGGCGCCGACCGCCCGCGCCGCTCCGGCGGGCGGTTCCCAGCCCACCGACCGAGGGATACGACATGCCTTCCTCCGCACCGCCGACGACCGCCCCGGCCCGCTCCCGCTCCGCCCTGCGCCGCCGGCTGGCCGCCTGCGCACCCGCCGCGGCGCTGGCCGCCGGCGCCCTGCTCGCCGCCCCCGCCGCCGCGGCCCCGGCCTCGACGTCCTCCTACGAGGTGTACGTCTGGGCGACCGACGTGAACCTGCGCCCGTGCCCGCAGTTGTCCGACGCCTGCCGGCCCACCGGTGTGCGCCTGGGGCACGAGTACGTCGCCACCTACTGCCAGGCCCTCGGCGACCGCGCCGTCGACGGGCCCTACGCGAACGCCTACTGGGTCGAGGTCGCCGCGCGCGGCCAGGTCGGCTGGATCAGCGCCGTGTACGTGCGCGGGGGCGACAACGACCAGCCCGTTCCCGGCATCCCCGGCCCCGACAGCTGCGTCTGACCCGTTCGCCGCTCCCTGCGCTGCGGCGCCGCAGCGCAGGGAGCGGCGAACGCGGTGGGGAGGCGGGGCACCGGGCCCCCC